>CAXTOE010000100.1:0-4938 GCA_964245685.1 uncultured Acetobacteraceae bacterium
GGTCACGGCGGCGGACCCGCTGTCGCGCCTGCGCGAGGTGCTGGAGCTGCTGCCGGAGCCGATGCTGCTGCTCGACCGGCAGGGTGCGATGCGGCACGCCAACCATGCCGCGCGCGAACCGTTCGGCGACGTGCTGGCAGCACTGCTGCGCCATCCGACGCTGAGCGACGCGCGCCGCCGGCTGCAGGGCGAGGCGATCGTCACCACCGTCGTCAAGATGGACGTGCCGGTGCGAAGGGTGCTGCGCGTGTCGCTCAAGGCGCTGCCGGCCGCCTTCCCGGGCCTGTTGGTCGCCTCGCTGTCCGACCACACGCAGCAGGAGGCGCTGGACCGGATGCGCGAGGACTTCATCGCCAACGCCAGCCACGAGCTGCGCACGCCGCTGGCCAGCCTGATCGGCTTCATCGACACGCTGCTGGGTCCCGCCGCCGACGATCCGCCGGCGCAGAGGCGGTTCCTCGGCATCATGCAGGGCCAGGCCGCGCGGATGCGCCGGTTGATCGACAACCTGCTGAGCCTGTCGCGCATCCAGATGATCGAGCACGAGCGGCCGCGCGGCGGAGTGGCGCTGGCCGCGGTGGCGTCGCACGTCGCGGGCGAGTTCGAGCCGCTGATGCGCGCGCGCGGCCTGTCGCTGGTGCTCGAACTGGCCGAGGACCTGCCGCCGGCGCAGGCCGACGCCGACCAGGTCGCGCAGATCGTGCAGAACCTGCTCGACAATGCGGTGAGATATGCGGCGCAGCGGATCGTGCTCTCGATCCGCCGCGCCGAGTCGGGCACCTGGCCGGCGTCGCCCGGGCTGGTGCTGGCGGTCGCCGACGACGGTCCCGGCATCGCCGCGCGCCACCTGCCGCGTCTGACCGAGCGCTTCTACCGGGCCGAGGAGGGAGCGGGGAAGGGCGGCAGCGGGCTCGGGCTCGCCATCGTCAAGCACATCGTGGGACGCCATGCCGGGCGGCTGCAGGTCGAGAGCACGGAGGGGGCCGGCAGCCTCTTCAGCGTCTGGCTGCCCTGCGTCGCGGCGGCGAAACTTGTCATCGAGGCGTCATAATACTGTATCGAAACCATCGCGTTACCCCGCGGCAGCGATGGCCTATCGAGAGCGCGCCCGGAGAGCAGGGGGGGACCCTGTCGGGCACGGAACCGGATCATGAGCACACGCGATCACGCGCGCGGTCTTCTCGCCGCAACCGCCCTCACGGGTATCCTCTGCGGCAGCCTGCTCTGTGCCGGGGAGGCGCGTGCGGATGATCCCGGGTCGCAGATCGGCTCGATCGAGAAGCAGATCCGCGCCCTGCAGAACCAGCTCAACACCATGAAGCACAGCCTGGCCAAGCGCGACGCCGACATACGCGCGGCACGCGAGGAGGCGGCGGCCGCGAACCGCCAGGCGATGTCGATCTCGCAGCGGCAGACCAACGGCTTCGGCCAGCCGCTGGCACCGCAGCCGCTCTCGGCACCGCCCGGCTACCAGGTCAACCTCGCCGGCTCCGGCACGATCCCGAAATACGGGCCCTACGTCTATGTCGACGGCGTGCCGACCCCGGTGCTGTATGCCGGGCCGAAGCTGAAGCAGGGCCAGTTCCAGGTGGGCGGCGTCCGCGTCACGCTCGGCGGCTTCATCGCGGCGGAGAGCATCTTCCGTACCCGCAACGAGACCGCCGACATCAGCAGCAACTTCAACAACTCGATCCCGTACGCGAGCAGCCCGAACTACCACACCCCGGAGTTCCGCGAGACCGCGCGCCAGAGCCGGTTCGCGTTGCTCGCCGAGGGCAACCCGGACAGCGTCACCACGCTCGCCGCCTACTACGAGGCCGATTTCAACACCTCCGGATCGAGCTCGAACTCGGTCGAGTCGAACAGCTACGCGATCCGCGAGCGCCAGCTCTATGCCACCTACGCCCGCAAGGATCTCGATTTCTACGTGCTCGGCGGCCAGTCCTGGTCGCTGCTGACCATGAACAAGATGGGCATCACGCCGCGACAGGAGGATATCCCGCTCACCATCGATGCCCAGTACGTGCCGGGCTTCGTCTGGACGCGCAACCCGGGCCTTCGTTTCGTCAAGGGCTTCGACAACGACCTGGTCGATGTCGGCCTCTCCTTCGAGAGCCCGCAGGCGGCATACTATTCCGGCGGCAACGGCACCGGCTCGCTGGCCGGCACGGTGCTGTCGACCAACACCGGATCGGCGACCCTGAACCCGGACACCACCTACTCCGACGACATCGCGCCCGACACCATCGCCAAGGTCACCGCCGACCCGGGCTGGGGTCACTACGAGCTGTTCGGCGTCGCGCGCTTCCTGCACGACCGCACCACGCCCACGGCCGGCGGCAATTCGGGCCGCAACAACACGGTGCTCGCCGGCGGCGGTGGCGGCGGCATGATCCTGCCGATCATCAAGGGCAAGCTCGACCTGCAGGGCAACGTCCTAGCGGGCGAGGGCATCGGCCGCTACGGCGCTGCCGGCCTCCCGGACGCGACCTTCTCGCAGAGCGGCGCGCCGCTGCCGCTGCCCGAGGTGATCGCGATGGTCGGGCTGGTGGGCCACCCGATCAAGCCGATCGACCTCTACGCCTACGTCGGCACCGAGCAGATCACGCACAGCGAGTCCTACACCGAGAACCGCAAGGGCTATGGCTACGGCAGCCCGCTGTACAGCAATGTCGGCTGCAACTTCGAGCAGCCGATCCCCGCCAGCGGCGCCTCGCTGGCCCGCCCCTGCACCGCCAACACCTCCGGCGTGACCCAGGGTGCGATCGGCGCCTGGTGGCGCTTCCTGAAGGGCGACTACGGCACCATGCAGACCGGCGCCGAGGTGTCCTACACCCGCAAGAATGCCTTCGACGGCGTCGGCGGCAGTCCCAAGACCGATGACACCATGGTGTTCTTCAGCTTCCGCTACCTGCCGTTCTAGTAGGCGGGTCGAGGGCGGAGCCCTGGCTCAGCCGGTCAGCCGCAGCGGATCGAACGGCAGCGTCTGGTCCGGCGTCGGCAGGTCGTGGCTGTCCCAGCCGCCGCCCAGCGCGCGCACCAGCCCGACCGCGGCCTGCAGGCGTCGGGTGCGCACCTCCACCTCGGCGATCTCGGCGGTCAGGGCGGCAATCTGGCTGACCGTGACGTCGAGGTAGTTGTCGAGGCCGCCGGTATAGAGGCTGAGCGTCATGCGCTGCACCCGGAGGGCAGCCTGCAGCGCCGCCTGCTGCTGCGCCGCCTCGACGCCCAGCCGGTCGGTCAGCACCAGCCCGTCCTCGACCTGCTGGAAGGCGGTCAGCACGGTGGAGCGGTACTCGTCGCCGGCCTGGGCGAGCTGCGACCAGCTGCGCTGCAGCTCGGCACGGCGCAGGCCGCCCTCGAACAGCGGCAGTGCCGCGTAGGCGCCGACCACCCACAGGCTGTTGGGAAGCGAGGCGAGGTTGAAGCCGCTATCCTCGAAGCCGGAGACGGCACTCAGCCGGATGTCGGGGTAGAAGGCGGCGCGCGACACGCCGATCGCGGCGTTGGCCGCCGCCATCGCGCGCTCCGCCTGGGCAATGTCGGGCCGCCGCTGCAGCAGCTCGGACGGCACGCCGGCAGGGACCTGCGGCACCTGCAGCTGGTCCTCGCCGTGCAGGGGCAGGGTGAAGCCGCTGGGGTTGATCCCGGCCAGCACCGCCACCGCGTGCTGCAGCAGGGCGCGCTGCGCCAGCGTCTCGGTATCCAGCGCCTCGGCGGCGGCGAGCTGGTTCTGCGCCCGCGCGACGTCGAGGTCCGAGGCGATCTTGCCGGCGAGCCGCATCGAGGTGATGGAGACTGCCTTGGCGTAGAAGGCGATGGTCTGCACGTAGACGGCGTGCTCGGCGTCCAGCCCGCGCATCGCCAGGTAGTCGGAGGCGAGCTCGGCCTGCAGGCTGAGCCGCGCCGTCGCGAGCTGCGCCGCGGTGCCCTGCGCCTGCGCCTTGGCGATGCGGGTGCGGTTGCGGATCTCGCTCCAGAAGTCCGGCTCCCAATCCAGCGTGGCCTCGATCTGGTTCGAGGTCGCCTCGTTCGGGCCGCCGCCGCCGGCGCGGAACAGCCGATGCTCGGACTGCCGGTTCTGGGTGAGATCGCCGTCGGTGCCGAGCTGCGGATACAGCCCGGCGCGGGCCTCGGCGGCGAGGTCGCGCGCCTGGGTTTAGGGTTCCTGCGCCGCCTGCAGATCGGGATTCTCCGCGTCGAGCTGCTGCTCCAGCCGATCGAGCACCGCATCGCCGAACATGCGCCACCAGCGCCCGCGCGCGAACTGGTCCTGCGGCCGCGCCACCACGAAGGGCCGGGAGGCCTGGTACTGCGCCGGCAGGATCGGCGAGGGCGGCCGGTAGGGCGGTGCCAGGTCGCAGCCGGACAGCAGCGCGCACAGCCAGGCCGCCGAGCGGGCCACCCGCATCCGGCCGCGGGTCATTCGCTGGTGCCGGCCCGCGCCGCCTCGATCCGCGCACTCTGCGCCGCCGTCTCGCGCTTCGGCGCAGCTGGTGTCGCCTTGAACTGCGGCGAGGGGGCGATGCCGGGTGCTCCCGGGACCACCTCGACCTTCTCGCCTTCGAGCAGGCCGGCGGAGGGATCGTTGATCAGCCGGTCATCGGGCTTCAGCCCGGCGAGCACCTGCACGCTCTGTCCCAGGTTGAGACCGAGCTTGACGTCCTGGAGGTGCACGGTGCCGTCCGCACGCACCAGCGCCACCTGCATCCCCTGGGCACGGAACAGCAGCGCCTGCTCGGGTACGATCAGCACGTCCGGGTCGGCCGGGGTGACGAAGTGCACGTCTGTATAGGTGCCGGGCCAGATCGAGTGGTCCGGGTTGTCGACGGTGAGCTCGGTCACCACGGTGCGTGATGTCGGGTTGAACGCGTTCGCCGTGGTCTCGAACGCGGCGTGGAAGATCCGTCCGGGATATTGCGGCAGCGTCAGGGTGGC
>CAXTOE010000100.1:4948-8881 GCA_964245685.1 uncultured Acetobacteraceae bacterium
GGTGGCGGTGAGGCCCGGCCTGAGCATGCCGGCATAGTCCTGCGGCACCGAGACGAACACGCGCATCCTGTGGATGTCGGCGACGCTGAACAGCTCGGTCGAGCCGCCGCGGGCGTTGGGGTCGCCGCCGGCGCCGTTGACGTAGTTGCCGATGTCGGTGTTGCGCGAGGTCACGACGCCGTCGAACGGGGCGACGATGTTCTTGAACTGCTCCAGCACTTGGTAGCGCGCGACCTGATGCTGCCTCGCCTGCACCTGCGCCTGCTGGGCGGCGGCGTTGGCCACCTGCACGTCGACTTCCTGCTGCGACACCGCCTGGGTACCGGCGAGCGCCTGCCAGCGCCTGGCGGTCACCGCGGCGAGCCTGTAGCGGGTCTGGGCGACGACGAGGTCGGCCTTCGCGGTCTCGAACTGCTCGTCGAGGCCGGGAGCGTCGATGCTGGCGAGCAACGTGCCGGCGCGCACCGGAGCACCATAGTCCTCGTACCACATCCGCACGTAGCCGGCGACCTGGGCATAGATCGGGGCCGCGTACCAGGCGTTGATGTTGCCCGGAAGATCGAGCGTGTGCGTCGCCGGTCCGCGGCCGGGTGCGATCAGCTGTACCTGCGGCACCGCCTCCTCGTCGGCGACCGCGCGCAGTGCCGCGAGATGGTGGCGCCGCCCGACGATCCCCCAGGCGACCAGCCCGGCCACCAGCAGGACGCAGGCCGCGCCGATCAGCCGGCCACGCAGCTTGCCTCGGGGCAGATGCTCGAGGGTGGTCATGCGGTACGCTCCCGGCGGCGGTGATGCAGCAGCGCGAACACGCATGGCACGAACAGCAGGGTGGCGAAGGTCGCCGCCAGCAGGCCGCCGATCACCGCGCGTCCCAGCGGCGCGTTCTGGGTGTTGCTGAACGACATCGGCAGCATGCCGATCATCATCGCCAGCGCCGTCATCAGCACCGGCCGGATGCGTCCGAAGCCGGCCTCCACCGCGGCGGCGACGGCGTCGCCGTGTGCCGCCAGCCGCTCGCGGGCGAACGACACCACCAGGATCGAGTTCGCGGTCGCGGTGCCCATGCACATGATGGCGCCGGTGAGGGCCGGCACCGACAGGGTGGTGTGGGTCAGGAACAGGCTCCAGACGATCCCGGCCAGAGCGGCGGGGAGCGCCGTGATGATCACGAACGGATCGAGCCAGGACTGGAAGTTGACGACGATCACCAGGTAGACCAGCAGGACCGCCAGGGCCAGACCCTCGAGCAGCTGGGTGTAGGCGACGCCCATGGTCTCCGCCTGGCCGCGCAGATGCACCGAGGCGCCGTGCGGGACCGTTCCCGCCATGTCGGCGACGATGCGGGTCACCGCGTCGTTGACCGCACCCAGGTCGAGCCCCTGGGCGCTGGCATAGATGTCGATGACCGGCAGGATGCTGTAGTGCGACGCCAACAGCGGCGTGCCGGTCTGGCTGATCCGGCTCAGCCCGCCAAGCAATTGGGTACCGTTTCCGCCCGGGTTGCCGTCGCCGCGGTCGATCGGCACCGTCTCCAGCGCGTTCATCGAGGTGAGCTGGCTCTGCGGCGTCTGCAGGTTGACCAGGTGCGAGACGCCGCTCGAGGTGTCGAGCCAGTAGGTGGGCGCGGTCTGGCCGCTGCCGGACAAGGTCGACAGGGCGTTATTGGCGATATCCGCCTCGGTGAGGCCGATGCCGAGCGCGAACGAGCGGGAGGCCGCGACCCGCAGCGTCGGCTCGTTCAGCGCCTGCGGGATGTTGACGTCGGCGATGCCGGGGATGCGACGCAGCCGCGCCGCGACGGTCTGGGCGTAGGCCAGGTTGGCGCCCTGGCCGCGTCCGGAGATCTGCACGTCGATCGGCGCCGGCAGGCCGAAATTGAGGATCTTCGCGGTGATGTCGCCTGGCAGGAAGGTGAACACGGTGCCGGGATACAGGTGCGGCAGGGCGCGACGCAGGCTGAAGCGATAATCGTCCACCGGTGAGGCGTCGTTGTTCAGGCTGATGGTGATGTCGCAATCCTGCGGGCCGATGGTGCCGGTGGCGTTGTACGCCTCGTTGATGCCGCTGGCAGGCAGGCCGCAATTATCCACCATGTCGGCCACCTGGCCGGGCAGGATGCGCCGGATCGAGCCCTCGACCAGCACGGCGATCTTGGCCGCCTCTTCCAGCCGGGTGCCGACCGGGGCGCGCATGTGCATGTCGATCTCGCCGGACTTGATGGAGGGAAAGAAGTCCCGGCCGAGGAAGCCGATCAGGCCCAGCGAGGCGAGGGAGGCGGCGCCGAACAGCGCGATGAAGCGGCCGCGCCGCGCCACGATCCCGGCCAGCACTACCCGGTAGCGGTCGCGGAACGCGGTGAAGCGTCGGTCGAAACCGCGCTGGAAACGGGTGAAGAGGCCCGGATCGGCGGCCGCTCCGTGGCCCTCGCGCTCGCGCCGATGCTGCTCCACCTGGCCGCGCAGCAGGTAGGCGGCCATCGTCGGCACCAGCGTCCGCGACAGGATGAAGGAGGCGATCATGGCGAAGATGATCGCCTCGGCGAGCGGCAGGAACAGGTAGCCGGCGATCCCAGAGAGCTGGAACAGCGGCAGCCAGACGATGCAGATGCACAGGGTCGCGACGAAGGTCGGCACCACGATCTGGTTGGCCGCCTCGATGATGCCGGGCTCGAGTTCGGCCCCCTGTTCGAGGTGGCTGTCGATGTTCTCGATCATCACCGTGGCGTCGTCGACCAGGATGCCGACGGCGAGTGCAAGGCCGCCCAGGGTCATGACGTTGATGGTCTGGCCGAGCCAGGACAGTGCCAGCACCGAGGACAGGATCGCCAGCGGGATCGAGGTCGCGACGATCAGCGTCGAGCGCCAGCTGCCCAGGAACAGCAGCACGGTCAGGCCGGTGAGGCAGGCGGCGATGACCATCTCCTGCACCACCTCGTCGACGGAATCGCGCACGAATGCCGACGCGTCGTTGAGCGGCGTGATCGACACGCCGGCCGGCAGCGTGCGCAGGATCCCCGGCAGCGCCCGCTTCACGCCCGCCACCACGGCCAGCGTCGAGGCGTCGCCGCTCTTCAGGATCTGGATCAGCACCGCCTGCTTGCCCTGCACCAGCACCGCGTTCTGCTGCGGCGGCGAGCCGCGATAGACGTGGGCGACGTCGCGCAGGTAGATGGTGGCGCCGCCGACGGTCTTGATCGGCAGGTTGTTGAAGGTCTGCACCTGGATCGGGCTGGCGTTGGTCTCGACCATGTAGTCGATGGCGCCGATCTTCTGGTCGCCGGCGGGCAGCACGACGTTCTGCGTCGCCAGCGCGCGGCCGACATCGGTCGCCGACAGGCCGTGCGCCAGCAGCTTCTCCTGGTCGAGGTCGATCTCCACGTTCAGCGAGGCGCCGCCGTAGGGAGTCGGGATCGCGGCTCCCGGCACCGCCACCAGCGCCGGCCGGATCAGGTTCGAGGCCATGTCGTAGACCTCCGCCGCGGTCATGCCGCTGGCCGACACCTGCAGGTCGAGCACCGGCACCGAGGAGGCGTTGTAGGAGAGCACCTGCGGCGGGGTGATGCCGGCGGGCATCTGCTTGAGCACGGTCTGCGAGATCGAGGTGATCTGCGCCTGTGCCGCGGCGACGTCGGTGCCGGGCAGGAAGAAGATCTTCACGATGCCGCGGCCGTACAGCGACTGGCTCTCGATATGCTCGATGTTCTCGACCGTCGCGGTCAGGGCGCGCTCGTAATAGTAGATCACCCGGCCGGACATGTCCTGCGGGCTGAGGCCGTTATAGGTCCAGACCACGGCCACGACCGGGATGCGTATGTTGGGGAAGATGTCGGTCGCCGTGCGCAGCACCGCCATCGTGCCGAACAGCACGATCAGGATGCTCATCACGACGAAGGTCAGCGGTCGACGCAGCGCGACCAGCACGATCGCGTTCATG
>CAXTOE010000101.1:0-1353 GCA_964245685.1 uncultured Acetobacteraceae bacterium
CGACCGTAGAGCACGCCGTCGCGCAGTGCGGCGGCGAACGGCGGCGTGGCCCACGCCGCGTCGCCCGGCGGCACCACGTCGGTGTGGCCGGCAAAGCAGACATGCGGCGACGCCGTGCCGATGCGGGCGAACAGGTTCGGGGTCGGATGCGCCGCTTCGCCGAACGGCAGGTGCCGCACCTCGAAGCCGAGTTCCAGGAGTGCCGCGGCCAGCGCCGCCTGGGCGCCGCCGTCGGCCGGGGTGACCGACTGCGCGCGGATCAGCGCCTGGGCGAGCGGCAGCGGATCCTGATGCGGTGATGCGGTCAATCGCGCAACAGCTCGTTCACGGCGGTCTTGGCCCGCGTGCGCTCGTCCACGCGCTTGACGATCACGGCACAGGCGAGCCCGGGCAGCGCCAGGTTCGAGACCGCCGACGCCGGCGGCAGGCAGCCTGGCACCACCACCGAGTAGGCTGGCACGCGGCCGATGAACACCTCGCCGCTGACGCGGTCCACGATCTTGGTCGAGGCGCCGAGGAAGACGCCCATCGAAAGCACGCTGCCGCGCTCGACCACCACCCCCTCGGCGATCTCGGAGCGGGCGCCGATGAAGCAGCCATCCTCGATGATCACGGGTGCGGCCTGCAGCGGCTCCAGCACGCCGCCGATGCCGCCCCCGCCGCTGATATGGCAGTCGCGACCGATCTGCGCGCAGCTCCCGACGGTGGCCCAGCTATCGATCATGCTGCCCTGGCCGATCCGCGCGCCCGCATTCACGAAGCAGGGCATCAGCACCACGCCGGGCGCGATGTAGGCAGAGCGTCGCACCACCGCCCCCGGCACCGCGCGGAAGCCTGCCTCGGCGAAGTGCTGCGCGTCCCAGCCGGCGAACTTGAGCGGCACCTTGTCGTAGGCCGGAGCACCCCCGGCTCCCGGCATCGGCACGCTGTCGTTCAGGCGGAACGACAGCAGCACCGCCTTCTTCAGCCACTCGCGCACGATCCAGCCCGACGCACCGGGCTCGGCGACGCGCAGGCTGCCGTCGTCCAGACCCTCGAGTGCCGCGTCGACGGCGTCGCGATCCTCACCGCGCGTGGCCGACGAGAGCGTCTCGCGCCGCTGCCAGATCGTCTCGATGCGCTCCTGCAGCGATACGGCGTCGGCACTGTGCTGTTCCATGCTGCTCCCGCCCGAACCGGGCGGACCATGCTCGGAGCGCTTCGCCCCTGTCAATGTGCCGCCTTTACGCCGTGTTCATCATCCGGACGGTAGGATGCGCGATCAGCCACGGACCGTCCGCCCATGACCGCGACCATCCTCGACCCGGAAGGCGATGCGCAGGCGCCAGCGCTGGTCGGCGCACTGCTGGAGAG
>CAXTOE010000101.1:1363-1924 GCA_964245685.1 uncultured Acetobacteraceae bacterium
GGCCGCGCGAGCAACGCGCTCGGCACCGATCTCGCCTTCGAGACCGACGAGCAGGGCCGCTTCGTGGTGCTCGCGCCCGGGATCGTGCTCGGCGGGCCGGCGGAGCGACTGATCGGCACGCCGGCGCAGGCGCTGCTGGTCGGTGCGGGCGAACGCGACGCCGCGTCGCTGTTCGATCCGTTCCGGGCATCGTCGGCGCTGCGGCGCAGACGGGTCTGGCTGCGCGATGCCGGCGGCGCGCCGACCTGCTTCCTGCTCTCGGTGGCGCCGGTCCCCGGCCGGCCCGGCGCGGTTCGCGGCATCGGGATCGACATGACCGAGCAGGACCGGCACGAGCAGCGCCTGGCCTCCAGCCTGCTGCGTCGGGAGATGACGCGCCTGATCGCCCGGCGGATGCGTCGTGTCGCCCTGCCCTTCGCCGGCCTCACGGTCGCGCTCGACGAGCTGATCCTGGCGCTCGACCCGCAGGACCCCGCCGCACCCGAAGGCAGCAGCGTCGGCGCCCTGCTGGTGCTGCACGATCCGGAGGCGCCGCTTCGCGTGGCGGCCAAGGCCGGGGTG
>CAXTOE010000101.1:1934-8822 GCA_964245685.1 uncultured Acetobacteraceae bacterium
CGGCGGCGATCGAGGCACTGAACGACGCCCTGCTCGCGGACTGTGAGGAGCCGCCGACCTGGCTGTGCGAGCGGACGGAGCGCCGCAGCCTGTGCCGGCAGTCGGTCCTGTTCTGCAGCACCACCAACCACTTCACGGACCGCGCCATCCTCGTGCTGTGGCGCGCCGAGGAGGCAGGCGGCCAGCCGACGGGCTGGAGCGAGCACGAGGCGGCCCTCGCCGCTGCCCTGCTGCCGGCGATGCAGCCGATCCTGGAACATGAGCAGATCCAGCGCGAGACCGCCCGGCTGTCGCGCACCGACATCCTCACCGGACTGCCCAACCGGCAGGGCTTCGTCGCCGCCCTGTCGCGTCGCATCGAGCGTCTGGACCGCGAAGCGCTGCCGGCGGCGCTGATGGTGGTCGGGCTCGACGGTCTCGGCCCGGTCAACGCGGCGGCGGGGCTGGAGACCGGCGACAGCGTGCTGCGCGACGTCACCGAGGTGCTGCGCGACCTGGTGCGCCCGACCGACCTGATCGCCCGGCTCGGCGGCGACCTGTTCGCGCTGTGGCTGGACGGGGCGGATCAGTTCACCGCGGCCGAGCGCGCGGAACAGCTGCGCCGCCAGGGGCTCAGCGCCGGCGACTCACCGGAGAGCCGGCTGAGCGTCTCGATCGGGCTCGCGATCCGCTCCAGCCGCTCCTTCGAGGGCATAGACAGCCTGCTGCACCGTGCGTGGGCGGCGATGCGCGCGGTCAAGCTGACCGGTGGCGATCGGTGGCACGTCTCCGCAGAGGATCCCACGCCATGACGGATCATCCCCTCGCCGAGCGGCTCCGCACGCTGCTCCCGGGCGTCGACACGGCGCTGCGGGCGACCGTGGCACGGACGCTGACCGAGCATGTGCGGTTGCAGGTGCTGCAGAGCTGGCACGCACTGGTGCAGCAGGTGGCGGGGTGCCTCACCGCCGCCAGCGCCGCCGCGCTGCGTGCCGCCGCCTGGCGTGTGCCGGAGCCGGACCTGCTGCTGGCGCGCCTCGACGGCGCGATCGATCCCGGTGTGCTGCTCTCCCTGCCGATGGCCGATCGCGGCAGGCTGACCCGGGCGCTGCTCGCCCATCCCGACCCGCAGCTGCGGGAGCGGGCGCTCGACGCGCTGCAGGAACCCGAGCCGGGAGGTGCGGCGCTGCGCGCCGCCTGCGGCGCCTGGGCTCGTCGCATGCTGATGGCCGAGCGGCGGCCGACAGGGTCACCGACGCTCCGCAGAGTCTCGCGGCCGCGCTGCAGGCGGCTGCGCATCGCAGCGCGACGGCCATCCTCGCCGCCCGTGCCGGGGTGGCGCTCGACGTCGCGGAGGCGGCGATCGGGCTGCGTGACCGGAAGATGCTGCTGTCGCTGTGCTGGAAGGCGGGGTGCGATCCGGCGGAGACCGTCGCGGTGCAGGTCCAGCTCGGCCGCATCCCACCGGATCAGGTGCTGCGCCGCGACCCCGACGAGAGCTGGCCGCTCGCCGCGGCCGCGATGGAGTGGCAGATCGGCATCCTGCAGGACGTCTAGCGGGCTGCCTTAGGAATAAGTGCACGGGCTCTGCCCTTGACCCGCTGGGGCCGGGGGCCCCAGACCCCGATTGGCCGCGTGGTGGGTTGGGGCGATGTCAGCTCTGTCCGACGCCCAGCGCCGACAGCAGCGCCGCGCGCAGGCGGTTGAACGTGGGGTCGCCGTGGTGCCGCGGGCGCGGCAGGTCGACTTCGATGCGCGTGCTGATGCGCCCATGCTCCAGCACCAGCGCGCGATCCGCCAGCAGCAGCGCCTCGTCGACGTCGTGCGTGACCAGCAGCACCGCGCAGCGATGGCGCTGCCAGAGCTCGCCGACCATGGCCTGCATGCGCAGCCGGGTCAGGGCGTCGAGCGAGGCGAAGGGCTCGTCCAGCATCAGGAACTCCGGCCTGCGCACCAGGGCACGGGCGATCCCGGCGCGCTGCGCCTCGCCGCCCGAGAGGGTGAGCGGCCAAGCCTCGAGCCGATGCTCCAGCTCGACCTCGCGCAGCGCCGCCTGCGCCCGGGCGCGCGCGTCGCCGCCGGTCAGGCCGAGCGCCACGTTCTCCCAGACCCGCTTCCAGGGCAGCAGCCTTGACTCCTGGAACACCACGGACATGTCGCCGGGCACCTCGATATGGCCGTCGGTGACCGCATCCAGCCCCGCCAGCATGCGCAGCAGGGTCGTCTTGCCGGATCCGCTGCGTCCCAGCAGCGCCACGAACTCGCCGCGACCGATATCGAGATCCAGCCGGTCTAGCACCGCGGGTCCGGCGAAGCGCCGGGTCAATCCCGCGATCCGGATCGCGGGCTGCGCCCGCACCTCCACGTTCATCGCTGCGGCTCCGCGCGTTCGGCGATCATCTGAGGTTGGACGGGCGCCAGACCAGCGTGCGCGCCTCGATGCTGCGCACGATCTGGTCGGAGATCAGACCGAGGCCGGCATAGATGAACAGCCCGACCAGGATGATGTCGGTGCGCAGGAAATCCTCCGCATCCATCATCATGTGGCCGATGCCGCTGCTGGCGTTGATCTGCTCGGCCACCACCAGCATCAGCCAGGAGATGCCGACCGCGAAGCGCAGGCCGAGCAGGAAGTCCGGCAGCGCACCGGGCAGGATCACCTGGCGTATCGTCTGCGCCCGCGACAGGCCCAGGGTGCGCGCCATCTCGAGCAGCTTCGGATCGACGCCGCGCACGCCCTTGAACAGGTTGAGATAGATCGGGAACGTCGCCCCCATCGCGACCAGCGCCACCTTGGGCGTCTCGCCGATGCCGAACCACAGGATGAACAGCGGCACCATCGCGAGCACCGGCAGGGTGCGCGCCATCTGCATCGGGGCGTCCACCTGCTCCTCGCCCAGCCGCGATAGGCCCTCTATCAGCGCCAGGGTGACGCCGAGGCCGGTGGCGATGGCGAGGCCGCTTGCCGCCCGCAGCAGCGAGACCAGCAGGTTGCTGCCCAAGGTGCCGTCCCGGATCAGCGACCACGCGGTCAGGGCGATGCGCCACGGCGAGGCCAGGGTCTGCGCGGAGACCAGTCCCGCCGAAGAGGCTGCCTGCCAGGCGAGGAGGATCAGCAACGGCGAGGCGAGGCGGCGAAGGTCGCGGCGCGCGACGGCGCGCGGACCCGTGCCGGTCGCGGTTCTCGCGAGGCGACGCGGCCGATACGCGTCGTCGCTGGATGCGATCATCTCGAACATGAGGCGGTCCCTGCGGGCTGAACCGGTTTCACGCCCGGATCAGGTGATGGGCGATATCTGGCGCCATCGACCACGTATCAAGGGAGGAAGTCAATTCTATGCGCGACGCGGTCGTGGATAATGCGCAGCACGGCCGCAACGTAACAGCCGCAGCTGTGGTTTATCTCTGCCCGAGAGGTTCCCAGGTGCGACCATCGCGGGCCAGCAGCTGCTCGGCCCCGTTCGGACCGGCGCTGCCCGCCTCGTAGAGCTCCGGCCCGTCCGCGTCGGCAGCCCAGGCCTTCAGCGCCGGATCGACGACGTGCCACGCCGCGTCGATGTTGTCGGCGCGCTGGAACAGCGTCGCATCGCCGATCAGGCAGTCGTACAGCAGCGTCTCGTAGCCGACGTTCGGCGTCAGCCTGAAGGCGTCCTCGTAGCGGAACCGCATCTCGACGCCGGAGAGATCCATCTTCGGACCCGGGATCTTGGCGGTGATGCCGAGCGTCAGGCCCTGTGCCGGCTGGATGTTCAGGGTGAGCGTGTTCGGCGCCAGCCGGTCCACCGGGGTGTCGCGGAACATCGCGAACGGCGCGTGCCGGAAATGCACCACGATCTCGGTCAGCCGCCCGGTCATCGACTTGCCGGTGCGCATGTAGAACGGCACCCCGGACCAGCGCCAGTTCTCGATCAGCAGCTTGAGCGCCACGTAGGTCTCGGTGTTGCTGTGGGGATCCACGCCCGGCGACTCCCGGTAGCCCTTCACCTCGCGCCCTTCGACCGTGCCGGCGGTGTACTGACCGCGCACCGCGTCCTGCGGACGCACCGGCTGCACCGCCTCGAACAGCTGCTCCTTGGCGGTGCGCACGGTCTCGGCGCTGAACGAGTTCGGCGGCTCCATCGCCACCATCGCCAGCAGCTGGAACAGGTGGTTCGGGATCATGTCGCGCAGCGCGCCGGTCGGCTCGTAGAAGGCGCCGCGGCCCTCGACGCCCACAGTCTCGGCCGCGGTGATCTGCACGTGGTCGATATTCTCGCGGCGCCACAGCGGCTCGAAGATGGCGTTGCCGAAGCGCATGGCGAGGATGTTCTGCACCGTCTCCTTGCCCAGGAAATGGTCGATCCGGTAGATCTGGCTCTCGTCGAGCACGTGCAGGATCTGGGCGTTGAGCGCCTTGGAGCTCTCGATGTCGGAGCCGAACGGCTTCTCGACCACCACGCGTCGGAACCCGTGCTCCTGCCCGACCAGCCCGGCGCGGCCGAGGTTCTCCACCACCGTGCCGAAGAAGCGGGCGGCGACGGCGAGGTAGAACACCGCGTTGCCGGTCGCCTGCAGGTGCGGCTGCAGTGCCGCGAGCTGGCCCGGATCGGTGAAGTCCGCCTTGACGTAGTGCATCCGCCCGGTGAGCCAGCTCCAGTTCGCCTGGTCGATCTGCGGGGTGTAGAACTCCGCGTTCGGATCCTTCGTGAACTCCTGCATCGTGTCGGACAGGCCGCGGCGCCAGTCCTCGTCGGTGCTGTCGACGCGGTCGACGCCGAGGATGGCGAAGTTGCCGTCGAGCAGCCGGCTGCCGGCCAGGTTGTACAGCGCCGGCATCAGCAGACGCTTGGTCAGGTCGCCGTGCGCGCCGAAGATGACCAGCGTGCAGGGCGGTGCCGGCTCGGCCGCCGCCGGGGTCAGCGCCTGAGCCGCCGCATCGGGAGAGGAGACGTCGCCGATCTTTTCCATGCGCTGGGCCCTCGCTGCTGCATCACGTCCAACGCCCGCACCGGACGAGGTTCCTCCCGCGGCCGCAGCAGCCTTGCCCTGCCCGCGCCCGGCTTGCTACCCCTGCTGCCATGAATGCGATGGGTCAGGAACCGGAGATGGGGTATCGCGTGGCCGTGGTCGGCGCCACCGGCGCGGTCGGGCGCGAGCTGATCCGCACGCTCGCCGAGCGGGCATTCCCGGTGTCCGACATCGCGGCGTTGGCCTCGCCGCGTTCGACCGGCCAGGAGATCTCCTTCGGCGACAAGCGCGTGCTCACGGTGCAGAACCTGGAGACGTTCGACTTCCGCGGCTGGGACATCGGCCTGTTCTCGCCGGGTGCCGCGATCTCGGCGGTGCACGCGCCGCGCGCGGCCGCCGCCGGCTGCATGGTGATCGACAACACCAGCCAGTTCCGCATGCAGCCGGACGTGCCGCTGGTGGTGCCGGAGGTCAATCTCGACGCGCTGAAGCGCATCGGCAGGCGGCGCATCGTCGCCAACCCGAACTGCTCGACGATCCAGCTGGTGATGGCGCTGAAGCCGCTGCACGACCTGTTCACCGTGCGCCGCGTGGTGGTCTCGACCTACCAGGCGGTCGCCGGCGCCGGCAAGGAGGGCATGGACGAGCTGTTCGGCCAGTCCAAGGGCAGCTTCGTCGGCGACCCGATCACGCCGCAGCAATTCACCAAGCAGATCGCCTTCAACGTGATCCCGCACATCGACAGCTTCATGGATGACGGCGCCACCCGCGAGGAGTGGAAGATGTCGGTCGAGACGCGTAAGATCCTTGATCCGAACATCGCGGTGATCGCCACCTGCGTGCGGGTGCCGGTGTTCATCGGCCACTCGGAGGCGGTGGTGGTCGAGTTCGAGGAGCCGGTCGATCTCGAGGAAGCACGCGCCGTGCTGCGGTCGGCACCCGGCGTGGTGCTGCACGACCATCGCGAGGATGGCGGCTACGTCACGCCGATCGAGTGCGTCGGCGAGGACGCGACCTACGTGAGCCGGCTACGGGTCGACCCGACGGTGCCGAACGGCCTCGCCTTCTGGTGCGTCTCGGACAACCTGCGCAAGGGGGCGGCGCTGAACGCGGTGCAGATCGCCGAGGCCATGATCGCGCTCGACCTGCTGGACCGAAGGCTGGTCTGACCCGCCGCCCGCCGGCCCTCCCCGACCGCGTCAGGCCGGAGGCGCCAGGGCGGCCAGCGGGCCGAGCCAGGGCTCGTAGCGGCGCCAGGCCTGCGCCGGAGATGCCGTGATCGGCTGACGCACCTGCCACTTGCTCGGCGTGCGGACGATGCGCGGGTTACGCTCGGGGCTGAGGCAGGCGTCGTCCCAGGGCAGTCCGCAGGCGGCGAGCAGGTGCCGGATCACCGCCTCGGGCTCGGCCACCAGCCGCTCGTAGCGCAGCTCGACGAAGCGGTCGGCGGGCAGCACCGCGCGCCAATGCGCCGCCAGCCGCTCGAAGGCACGGATGGCGGCGACCAGGGCCTCGCCGCCGGTCGGGAACGCGATGTGCTGGTTGAAATAGGTGCGGTGGATCGACAGCGCCGTGTCGATCGGGCTGCGGCGGCAATGGATGATGGTGGCGCGCGGCAGCGCCATGTGGATCAGGCCCGCCCAGAACAGGTTGAGCGGCATCTTGTCGGTGATGCGTGCCGCCGCGGGCGCCAGCGCGCGCAGCACGCCGAGATAGTCGCGCGCGGACGCGGAGGCGAACGCCTCGGCGTCGGCGTCAACGGACTGCTCCCACAGCGCGCCGCGCTGCGTCCAGAACGGCAACTCGCCGGCCGCGAACAGCTGGGGATGGCAGGACAGGATCTGCTCGACCAGCGTGGTGCCGGAGCGCGGCAGGCCCACCACCAGCACCGGCGCGCTATCCCCGCTTCCGGACGCGGCGGCGCGCGCGACCACGTCGGGCGTGAACCGCGCGATCAGGCGA
>CAXTOE010000102.1:0-6457 GCA_964245685.1 uncultured Acetobacteraceae bacterium
TCGACTCCAAGGACATGGACGTCGCCACCTGGCAGCGCCTCGCGCGCCGCGTCGGCTTCATGCCTGCGGAACGCCGCCAGCAGGCGCTCGTGCGGGTGGCTGCCGTCGAAGATCTGCGCGGGTGCCGCGGTCCGCAGCGCGTAGACCGGCCCGATGCGCATCCAGATACCTTCGAGGATGCGCAGGATCAGCGGTGCGCGGGCGACGCGGCAGACCAGGCGATGCAGTTCGGCGCTGCGGCCCAGCATCGAGGACTGGTCGTCGGCCTGCACCGCACTCTGGTAGGCCTGCATCAGGAAGGCGATCTGCTCGACCTCGGCGGGGCTCGCCTGCGCGACGGCGCGGGCGGCGGCGCGTCCCTCGAGGTCGCAGCGTATCTCGATGATCTCGCGGAACTCCTCGAGCCCGATCACCGGCACGATGGCCGAGCCGCGCTCATCCAGGGTGAGCGCCTGCTCCGAGACCAGTCGCAGCAACGCCTCGCGCACGGGCGTCGGGCTGAGCCGCAGCTCGGCGGCCAGCGGGCGCAGCACCAGGCGCTGCCCCGGACGCAGCTCGCTATGGATCAGCGAGGAGCGGATGCGCAGGTAGGCGCGCTGGCTCAGGTTCTCCCGCGCGGCACTGGTCAGCACCGGCTCCAGGTTCGTGCCCGCGACATGCTGCGCTTCGCCGGCGAGGTGAGTAGCCGCACCTAGGATCCCCGGACGGAGGGGAAGCTCGGAGGAATGAACGAAACGCATACGGAACAATCCAGCTTGAACTGGGCCGGCGGGGTGCTCGGCCAGGGGCTGTCATTATGATATCAAAACGCTCCGTTCACAAGCATTTGATCGAAGTCGTCCTAGGCGACGTCCTCGAGGCTGACCGCCTGCAGGCTGAGCAGGTCGCGATACGGTCCCTCGACCCGCTCCAGCTCGGTCGGCGCGCCGTCCTGCAGCACCCGCCCGGATTGCATCACGATGATGCGGTCGAAGTCGCGAAGGGTGGAGAGGCGGTGCGCCACCGCGATCACCGTGCGCCCGACCATCAGGCGGTCGAGCGCCTCCTGCACGCGCAGCTCGCTCTCGGAGTCGAGCGCGCTGGTGGCCTCGTCGAGCAGCAGGATCGGCGCGTTGCGCAGGAAGGCGCGCGCGATCGCCAGGCGCTGCCGCTGGCCGCCGGAGAGCTTGACGCCGCGGTCGCCGACCGGGGTGTTGAAGCCGTCCTCCATCGCCTCGATGAAGTCGCGGCATTCCGCCGCCGTGGCCGCCGCCTCGACCTCCTCGTCGGAGGCCTCCGGCTTGCCGTAGCGTATGTTCTCCATGACGGTGCGGTGGAACAGGGTGACGTCCTGCGGCACCACGGAGATCACCGAACGCAGCGCCTCCTCGGTCAGGCGGCCGAGCTCCTTGCCGTCGATCAGGATGTGGCCACCCTGGATGTAGCGCAGCCGCTGCAGCAGGGCGAGCACGGTGGTCTTGCCCGAGCCGGAGCGTCCGACCAGGCCAACGCGGGTGCCGGCCTCGACCTTGAGGTCGAAGCCGTCGAGGATCGGCGTGCCGCCGGGATAGGCGTAGGTCACGCGATCGAATACCACCTCGCCCTTCGCCGGGCCGGTGAAGCCGGTGGCGTCCTGCGCGTCGGGCATGTCGTGCGGCAGCAGCAGGGTGCCGAGCGCCTCCGCCAGGCGGGCGACGTGCTGGATCGTCTCGACCAGGGCGACCGCGAGGTCGCGGGTGCCGTGCAGGATCATGAAGCCGAGCGTGGTCACCATCACCACCTCGCCGACGCTCGCCCGGTGCGCCTGCCAGAGCAGGATCGCCCAGATCAGCAGGCCGGCGGTCAGGATCGCGGTCAGTGCCGCGTGGGTGAGCCGCAGCTTCTCGAGGTAGCGCAGCGAGCGGCCGCGCCAGCCCATCTCGACCTTCATGCGGTCGCTGAAGCGGCGGCGCTCGCGGTGGGTGGCGCCGAAGGCGCGCACCAGCGGCATGTTGTTGATGACGTCGAGCAGCTCGCCGTCGACCCGCGCCGCCTCGGTGGCGTAGCGGTGGTGCAGCGGCCGGCCGCCGGCGGCGAGGCGGAACATCAGCCACGACAGCAGGGCGGCCAGCACCACCAGCACCGCGGCCATCAGCGGGCTGACGATGACCATCAGCAGGATCGAGAAGGCGACGTTCAGGCACGGCGGCAGCACGTTCCAGAACGCGAGGTTCTCCAGCGTGAACATCGCCGTCGAGGTGGCCGAGATGCGGCCCGCCAGCGTGCCGGGCATGCGGTCGGCGAAGTAGGACGGCGCGTGCCCGGTCAGGTGCCGGAACAGGTCGCGCCGCAGGTCTCCGGTCACGGTGACGAAGGCATGGGTGGAGACCCAGCCGCCGATACGCCAGGACATATTGTCGAGCGCGATCAGTCCGCCCAGGAAGATCACCGCGCGCCAGACCGGGCCCATGCGGCCGGCCTGGTGCGCGCCGCCCTGGTGCGCGTTCAGCGTGTCGACCAGGTAGTTGACGGCGTAGGACGAGCCGACGGCGCAGCCGACCGCCAGCACGACTGAGAGCATGATGACGGCGTGCTGCACCTTATGGCGCATCACGTACCGGGTCATGAACGCCATCGGCCGGCTCGCCAGCCGCACGAGGTCGACGTCCGAGACGGTGACCGAAGGATCCGTGGGTCGCCTCACTCGATGCGATGACATGTCGTTCTACTCGGATGCGGGAGTGAAGCGGGCAGAAGATCGCAGAAGACAAACTGGGGTGGTTCAAGGCGGTTCATGAACGATCCACATGCTGATCGAATTGGCCCGAGAAAGTCCAAACCCCGCCGCCAAAATGCCGCGATCGGGCGATTTAAACAGCATGCTGTCCTTAAGGAGCGCATCTTAATGCGGATTGCCCAGATTGCACCTCTTCACGAAGCGGTCCCGCCGAAGCTCTACGGCGGCACGGAGCGGGTGGTGTCGTTCCTGACCGAGGAACTGGTCAATCTCGGGCACGACGTCACCCTGTTCGCCAGCGGCGACAGCGTGACCAGCGCCGATCTGCACGCCTCATGGCCGCGGGCGCTGCGTCTGGACCCGGCAATCCGCGATCCGATCGCGCCCCACATGCTGATGATGGAGCATGTCGCCCGTCGCATGGACGATTTCGACGTGCTGCACTTCCACATGGACTACTGGCCGTTCTCGTTCTTCAGCCGGCAGCGCCTGCCCTTCATCACCACCCTGCACGGGCGTCTCGACCTGCCCGAACTGCAGCCGGTGTTCAACACCTTCAACAAGGTACCGGTGGTCTCGATCTCCGACAGCCAGCGCCGTCCGCTGCCGCAGGCCAACTTCGTGCGCACGGTGCTGCACGGGCTCCCGGAAGGGTTGCTGACGCCGCGCCCGGGCCCGCGCAACTATCTTGCCTTCCTCGGCAGGATCTGCCCGGAGAAGGGTGTCGACAAGGCGATCCGGATCGCGCGCGCCAGCGGCATCCCGCTGAAGATCGCGGCCAAGGTCGACCGCGTCGATGCCGAGTATTTCGAGCGCAAGATCCGGCCGATGCTGGGCGACGGCGTCGAGCTAATCGGCGAGATCAACGACTCCCAGAAGCCGGACTTCCTGTCCGGCGCCTGCGGCCTGCTGATGCCGATCGACTGGCCCGAGCCGTTCGGCCTGGTGATGATCGAGGCGATGGCATGCGGCACCCCGGTGATCGCGTTCAACCGCGGCTCGGTGCCGGAGGTGATCGAGGACGGCCTCACCGGCTTCATCGTCGAGGACGAGACCAGCGCGATCAGCGCCGTCGCCCGCCTCGGGGAACTGACCACGGGCGCGATCCGCAGGCGTTTCGAGACCCGCTTCACCGCGCGTCGTATGGCCGAGGACTATCTCGGGATCTACCGTCAGCAGGCTCACATGGAGCGCAACCTGCGCATCGTCGCCGGGGAATGACACGGGGGCGGGCGGCAACGCCGCCCGCCGCGGACGAGACGCTAGCCGATCGGAGGCGGCACCTGCGTCTCGCTCAGTGCGGCACGCTGCCGTTCCGCGAGTTCCGCCTCGTTGAAGCCGTCGATCATCTCATGGAACATGCGGTGCCAGTTCAGCCTGGCCCGCAACCTGAGGAACACGCTGCCGAGGCCGACGGCGGAGCGGTCCATCAGCACGAACTCCCGCGGCGGCTTGACGCCACCCGTCTGCTTGAGCCCGGCATAGACCTTCTCCAGCACCGCCCGACCATATTGCGGGTCGTCCGTCTCCTGGATCGCCCGCACGCGGTCCTGCATCAGCGGCTCGTACAGGAACCGCGCCCAGCCGTTCAGCACCTCCATCTTCTCGCGACTGAGGTCGGTGAAGCCCCAGGCCTGGTAGGCGTGATGCGCCAGATCCTGGTCGTTGCGGGTGATCGCGTCGTGCAGGTCGATGATGCCGCGTATGAACCGGGCCGGGAAGATCCGGATCGCCCCGAAATCCAGCAGGTTCAGCCCATCGTCGGCGCGGATCAGGAAGTTGCCCAGGTGCGGATCGCCGTGGATGACGCCGTAGCCGTATAGCGGGCGATACCAGGCGCCGAACAGCGCGCGCGCGATGCTGTCGCGGCTCTCCTGCGACGGATCCTCCTCCAGGCGCTGCTTGAAGCTCTTCCCCTCCACCCAGCGCATCGTCAGCAGGCGCGAGGTCGAGAGTGCCTCCACCGGCTCCGGCACGGTAACCAGCGGAAAATCGTGCAGCATCAGCCGATAGAGCCGCAGATGCGCCGCCTCGCGCTTGTAGTCGAGCTCCTCGCGCAGGCGCTCGGCGAGTTCCTTGTAGACCTCGTCCTGCTGGATGGTGCTGTCCATGCGATGGTAGATGCCCATCGCCACCTTGAGCTGGCGCAGGTCGGCTTCCACCGTCGAGGGCATGTCCGGATACTGCAGCTTGCAGGCGACGTCGCGCCCGTCCGGCAGCGTCGCACGATGCACCTGTCCCAGGCTCGCCGCCGCCGCGGCCTCGCGGCCGAACGACTGGAAGCGCCGCTCCCAGTCCGGGCCGAGCTCAGCCGACATGCGTCGACGCACGAACGACCATCCCATCGCCGGCGCGTTCGCCTGCAGCTGCGCCAGCTCCGCCGCATACTCCTCCGGCAGCGCGTCCGGGATCGTCGAGAGCAGCTGCGCCACCTTCATCAGCGGACCCTTCAGCCCGCCGAGCACGGCACGCAGGTCCTCCGCATGCGACAGCTTGTTGGTGCGTATGCCGATCCGCTCGCCGGCGAGGCGGGCGGCGATGCCGCCGACGGCGCCGGAGGTGCGCGCCAGCCGGCGCAGCTCGCCGAAGACGCTGCTGCCGCGATCGAGGTCTCGCTCTGCCATCAGGCGGCTTCCAGCTCGTCGATGAAGCCCGCGATCACGTCGAGCCCGCGCCGCCAGAAGGATGGGTCCGACGCGTCCAGCCCGAACGGCCGCAGCAACTCTCGATGCCGCTTGGTGCCGCCGGCACGCAGCATCTCCAGGTACTTGTCCTGGAACCCCGGATGGCCGGAGGCGAACACGCCGTAGAGCGCGTTCACCAGGCAGTCGCCGAAGGCGTAGGCGTAGACGTAGAAGGGCGAGTGCACGAAATGCGGCACGTAGGCCCAGAACACGTCGTACTCCGGCGTGAAGTTGAAGGCGGGTCCCAGGCTCTCGCGCTGCACTTGGCGCCACAGCTCGCCGATCCGCTCTGGCAGCAGCTCGCCGCTGCGCCGCTCGTCGTGCAGCAGGGTCTCGAAGCGGTAGAAGGCGACCTGCCGCACCACCGTGTTCAGCTTGTCCTCCACCTTGGCGGCCAGCAGCGCGATGCGCTGCGCGGGCGTTTCGGCGCGGGCCACGAGCACCCGGAAGGTCAGCATCTCGCCGAACACGGAGGCGGTCTCGGCGAGCGTGAGCGGTGTTTGCGCCATCAGGGCGCCGCGCGGTGCGGCGAGCACCTGGTGCACCCCATGACCGAGTTCATGCGCGAGCGTCATCACGTCGCGGGTGCGGCCGTGGAAGTTCAGCAGGATGTAGGGATGCGCCGACGGTACGGTGGGGTGGGCGAAGGCACCGGCCGACTTGCCGGGACGAGGGGCCGCATCGATCCAGGGGCGGTCGAAGAACCGCCGCGCGACCGCGCCGACGCGCGGATCGAAGCCCTCGTAGGCGTCGAGCACGCGACGACGCGCTTCTGCCCAGCTGATCGAGCCCGCCTCGTCGCCCGGGAGCGGCGCGTTGCGGTCCCAGTGCTCGAGCTTGTCGAGCCCGAGCCAGCCTGCCTTCAGGGTGTAGTAGCGATGCGACAGGCGCGCGTAGTCGGCGCTCACCGCGCCGACCAGGGCGTCGCCCCCCTCGACCGTGGCCAGCAAGGCCACGCCGATCAGCGTGAAGACGAATTGCGTGGCGGTCTGGGCCAGCAGGTCGACCAGCACGGTCGCGGCCGCCAGGCTGCCCGCCACGCCCCAGAAGGTGAGCAGCCGTGCTCCCACGACCTCGC
>CAXTOE010000102.1:6467-8785 GCA_964245685.1 uncultured Acetobacteraceae bacterium
GTCCTCGGTCACCGCGGCGACCAGGGCGTCCACCACCTCGTCCTCGACCATGTTGCCGCGGTTGCGCGCGCTGCCCGGCCGCGGATAGTGCCGCCAGCCGTCGGTGATCTCCTTGTCCTTGGCCAGCGTGTTGGTGATCAGCGAGAACAGCCGGACGTTGGCGGCGAACAGCGTGCCGATCGCGTGCGCCGCCGCTTCGCGCACGCCGCGATCAGGATCCGACAACCGGTTCAACGCCTCGCCGACGGTGAGCCGCTCCGAGCCGATCTCGACGCGCAGCCCGGCCATCGTCTCGTCGAACAGCCGGCTCCAGGCGGCGCGCCCGGTGACCTCCTTCTCGTGCAGCACGCGCTCGATCTCGTCGGAGAGCTGGTGCGGCCGGAACACGCGCAGGTCGCGCAGGAACGGCGCCCACGCGGCCAGGGCGGGGTCTCGCAGGCGCTCCGCGAGGTCGGTCTCCTCGATCCGGTTCAGCTCCAGGGTGAAGAACACCAGGTCGGTGCCGATCTGGGTGATCCGCTCGCTGATCGACTGGTAGAAGCGCGCGACCCGGGAGTCGCTGGAGTCCGCCGCGAACAGCAGCCCCGCATAAGACGAGGCGCGCCCGAGCAGCTCGTCGATACGCTCGTACTCGGCGATCGCGCCGGCCAGCCGGACGGCGTCGTATCCCGCCAGCCGACCCGCATGCTGCCGGGCGAACGCCCCGGCACCCGTCTCGGCAGAGTCCAGGTCCGCCGCCAGCGCCTCGCTTCCCGTGCCGGCGTAGAGGTCCGACAGATCCCAGTGCGGAAGTTCGGCACCGGCAGACGGCAAGGCATGCGTGAGCGTGTCGGGCATGAGCGCCATGATCCTGTTCGAGCTGAGACGCACCCCTCACGCGCCGTGGGGGAGGCGCGCAGCAGGGGTGCACCAAGCAGTTGGGGTCTGGCCGCGTCCGCTCCAAGTCCGCGGCACTTAACGGAGCATTAACCGCCGCCCGCTTAGGCTGGGAAAGCGGGGGCGGATCGTCTCTCCCCGACCGTCACGGGGGCCGAAGCCATGTTCTCGAGGCCAGCGAGGCCGTCGGCCGAGGCCGCGATCCCGGCGAACATGGGTGCGCTGACCAGCCTGCGCGCGCTCCTCGCCTGGTGGGTGGTCGCCTTCCACGCCGCACCCCTCGCCCCGTTCCGGCTCGACCAGAACGCCGCCTTCCTCGGCAAGGGTCCGGTCCTGGTGGACGGCTTCTTCGTCCTGTCGGGCTTCGTGCTGTTCCACATGCACTCGCGCATCCTGTGTGCCCCGCGACGGCCGCACGCGATGCTGGAGTTCCTTGTCGCCCGCTTCGCGCGCCTCTATCCGGTGCACCTGGCGATGCTGGCCGCCTTCGTGCTGCTGCTCGGCACGCTGCGGCTGGCGATCGGCTTCCATCCGGCGGACGCGCAGAACTTCTCGCTCACCGGCCTGATCGACCAGCTCCTGCTGCTCAACGGCATCATCGGAGTCGACGATCGCTCCTGGAACTTCCCGTCCTGGTCGATCAGCAGCGAGTGGGCGGCCTACATGCTGGCGCCGTCGCTGTTCTACGGCATCGTCAAGGCCCGGTGCTGGCTGCTGCTGCTCGCCGGCATCGCCATCGGCGGCCTGGTCATCGGCGGGATGGAGACCGGCCGGCTGCCCTGGCTGCACGCGTCGGTGGCGCGGGTGACGCTCGAATTCATGCTGGGGGCGCTGCTGCGGCGGATGGCGGGCGCCATCACCGCGCCACTGTGCCAGGTCCGTCTGATCGCCCTGGCGTTCGGCTGGAGCGGGATGCTGCTGCTCGCCGGGTCGCATCATCCGGGGCTGTTCTTCGCCGCCCTGATCTGGACGATGCTGTTCCTGTCGCTCAACGGCGGCTGGACCGGCCATCTCGGCGTGGTCGGCCGCTACCTCGGCGAGAGCTCTTACTGCGTCTACATGTGCCATGCCCTGATCCTGACGATCTGGGGCGGGCTGCTGTCGCGCCTGCCGCTGGACCGGCCGGGCTTCGTCGTTCCGGCGGCGGTGCTGCTCTGCCTGTCGATCCAGGGCAGCGCCTGCCTCCTGCACCACCTGGTCGAGCGGCCGGCACGGCGTGCGGTGCGCGACTGGGGCCGCCGCGGCCTCGCGGGACTGGGCGGCTTCGGACGGTCGCCTGGGCGGCCTTTCGCCTCGCTGCAGCTCGAGACGGTGACCGAGCCTGGGGGTTAGGGCCCCGGTCCGGCAGCCTGCTGAGGAGGCAAGCCAAGGGCGCCGCCCTTGACCCGCGGGGGGCGGCGGGCCCCCCCCCCCCAACCCGAAGGTTTTAAAGCACCCCCCAA
>CAXTOE010000103.1:0-2804 GCA_964245685.1 uncultured Acetobacteraceae bacterium
ATAACCTGCTGTTAAAGCTCATTCGCACTTTCCGAGGATTGGCTACAACGCGACAGAGGTGTTCAACACCCTCGCCGAAGCCAAGGTTCTGATCAAGCAATGGCAAGTGCACTACAACACGGTCCGGCCGCACTCCTCGCTCGGCTATCGGCCGCCTGCGCCAGAGGTGGTGATGGCAGCGCTTCCCAGGCTGCCCAGCACCTCAGAACCAACAGGATCAGCCTCAGCCCAGCTGGTCATGCACTGACATCTTGCCTGGATCACTCAATGGGGGCTGGTCAACTTCATGAGTCTATTTTTGAGTGCTCTTAATAAACTTCGAGATGGTCTTTTCCAACAATGAGACGCATCTCCCTGTAGAGCAACTATTTTGTGTTCGTTATGTACTTGATGATTCCTGAGGTCTTGCGCATACAAGGTAGGAACGCTGCGGATATAAATCAGGGGACGTATGATCATGACAGTGACCGTGAGTGGTGGAGGTGGAGAGACGGTCGTTCTCCCTTTCGGGAGCGCACGGAACGCGATCATTGGGCAGGCCCTAGCGGACGCGGTTTCGAGCGCCGTGAAGCTGGGCTCGTTGAAGCCGATCGACTACGTTGGCGGAGCACTGCCTGCCGCGTTCGCCAATGAAGAGATTGTGATCAAGGCTACCGGGTCGCTGATCCTGCCGAGCCAGGCGAAGGCCGTGATCGACGTGGCGACATCCTCCGTCGTCTTCGGTGGCGGTGCCGCGAACGAGACCGTGCTGTCGGGCTCTGGCAGCATGACCTTCTTCACCAAAGGAGGTTCGGGTACTATTGTCACCGGTGACGGCAACAATCGCATCGTCCAGAGCGGCACCGGGCCGTGGGCCATCAACACCGGTGCCGGCAACGATCAGATCGATGTGGGCGGCGGGAGCAACACCATCTCCGCTGGCACGGGCAGCAACACCATCTTGCTGTCGGGCGGCAGCAACGTCGTCGATTCCACCGGCTTCGACAACATCCAGGCCGTCGCCGAGCTGAACGACAGGCAGCACCTCACCATCACCGGCAGCGGCAACCCGATCCAGGTGGAAGGCGTGAACGCCGCGCTTACCTTCGCCGGTGGGTCCGGAGCGGCCACCGTCACCGCAGGTGCGGGAAGCGAAACGGTGTATGCCACCGCTGGAGGCTACTTCCGTGGCGGCACCGCCGGGAACAACATGATCCTGGGCGGCAACGGGCCGACGACCATCCTGGGTGGCGGCAACGGCGACAAGCTCTACGCCACCGGTAACGCGACGACGAAGATCTATGCCGCGAGCGGCAACGAGACGCTCGACGGATCCCTGGCTTCCGGCAACGACCTGCTTCAGGCCGGATCCGGCTCGGATCAACTCGTCGGCGGCTTCGGCAACGACACATTGATCGGCGGCACCGGGGCATCAACGCTGCAGGGTGGCATCGGCAGCGACGTCTTCCAGTTCATCAGCGGGGAAACGTCGAAGTCGCTCGTCGTCGACTTCTCAGCACTCGATGGTGACAAGCTCAAGCTGACCGGCTTCGCCAGCAACGAAGTGCAGTACGCTATTCAACATCAGCAGATCGGCGCGACGAGCACGATCATCACGCTCTCCGACGACACCACGATCACGCTCGCCAACATCACTGGCGTCGGCAAGTCCAACTTCTCCTGAGCCGAACATGCCTGACTGAGTGCCAAGCAACCAGGAGGTCAGGATGGACGGGCTCACGCTTGCTGCCACCGCGTGCTTCGGCCGGTCGGAGCCGGTCGAGAGCGCCACGATCTGCGGCTGGTTCGTTTCGTCGGGAAGAGGCTTGGTAACCGCCTTCATCGACGGCGAGCCGGCCGGCTGGGCCTCGGTCTTAGCCGCCGCCGAGGCGCCGGGGGATTGGCCGAAGGCGGCGCGGCGCTTCTCGTATCCGATACCGGCCTCCTTCCAGGACGGGCGGTCCCACGTCCTGTCGCTGTCGCTCGATGACAGCTCGGCTATCGAGTTCCAGACCCCGAGTGGCGTCACCCGGTCCAACCTGCGCTTCCGCTTCGAGCAGCCGGTGGCACCAGCGGCTCCGGTCGACTGGCAGAGCACGCCGAGCAGCCCGAGCAGGGCCGCGTTGCTGTCCAACATCGGCAAGTCGGACTACGCGGGCCTTGCGGACCCGTTCGCAGGCACCGCGATCACCGGCTGGGCCATCTGCAGGCGCTCTCCGGGCGAGAGCGTGCGCCTGCGCATGTTCATCGACGGCCAGATCGCCGGGGTGACGGTTTCCGATCGTCCGAGGGAGGAGCTACGGGCGCTCGGGCTGGATGCGGCGTCGGGCGGCTTCGCCTTCAGCGTGCCCATGCGGTTTCTCGATGGGATCACCCACTCCCTCTCCATCCTGCACGACGACGGCAGCCCTCTTCCTTTTCGGGAGCTGGACGGGGAGACCCGATCGAAGGTGGAGTTCACGGCCGAGCCCGCCACCTCGATCGAGGGCGGCGGCGACGGCCGGCACGGTGGCAGCATAAAGGGCTGGGGGGGCCGTAGGCACCACCTGACGTCCGACTATGAGGGCTACGTGCGGCTGCAGGTGCTGTGTAACGGCGTCGTCCTCACCGAGATCGTAGCCGATCAGCCGCGCATGGACGTGGCACGGGAGCATCGTTGCGATCCCTGCGTCGGCTTCGAATTCAAGCTGCCGCCGCAATGCCGGAACGGACTGGAATTTGCTTTCGTGTTCCGCGCGTTGCCGGAAGGGGAGGAGCTTGCCGGCTGCCCGCTCCTGGTCAAGCACCGCTCGACGGAGAACCTGGACGAGATGCGCGCGCTGGCG
>CAXTOE010000103.1:2814-8782 GCA_964245685.1 uncultured Acetobacteraceae bacterium
TGCGCCAAGACCTTCAAGCTACAACGTCAGGTGCTGGCGATGATGCCGGTCGCCGAGGCGACGGTGCATAACTACGACGGCTGGGCGAGACGCTACCTGTCGCGTCTGCGCGGCCGCATCGCGGCGTCGGAGCCGCTGGCCGCGGATGCTCCGCTGGTTTCCATCGTCATGCCCACCTGCCGGACTAATCTCGCGCACTTGACTGCAGCGATTGAGTCTGTGCGGCAGCAGACCTACGACAACTGGGAGCTCATCATCGTCGACGACGCCAGCGGACAGCGCGCGCTCAGCGCCTGCCTGCGGAACTACGCGGCGATGGATTCTCGGATCACTTGCCTGTTCAGGAAGAGCAACGGCGGCATCAGCGCCGCGTCCAACGCCGCGCTGCGCCGGGCCCGCGGCAGCTACGTCGTGCTGTTCGACCATGACGACCTCCTGGTCGACGTCGCGGTCGAGGCGATGGTGCGCGAGGCGCTGCGAACCGGCGCCAAGATGATCTATTCCGACGAGGACAAGATCGATGACTTCGGCGTCCTCAGCGAGCCGAACCTGAAGCCCGACTGGAACTACCGACTGCTGCTCGGCATCAACTATGTCTGCCACCTGCTGATGATCGACCGGGCGCTGCTGCGACGGGTCGGCGCGCTGCGTACCGAGTGCGACGGCGCACAGGACCACGACCTCATCCTGCGACTGTCGGAAGCCTGCGAGCCTACCCAGATCGTTCACCTGCCGGAGATCCTGTATCACTGGCGCAAGAGCGCGGCCTCGACGGCGAGCTCGGCCGACGCCAAGCCATACGCAATCGCGGCGGGCGCGCGGGCCGTGGCCGACCATCTGCTGCGTCGCGGCTTCAACGATGCGCGCGTCTCCCCGATCAGCCGCAGCACGAGCTACAGCATCGCCTGGGGCCTGCGCGCGCAGCCCAGCGTTACGATCCTTATCCCCTTCAAGGACCAGATCGCCACGACCCGGCGCTGCCTGGACGCGTTGCTCGCAAACACAGATTGGACGGACTGGCGCGTCGTCCTGATCGACAACGGTTCGGTGACGCCGGAGGCCGAGCCGTTCTGCCGGGAAGTCGAGCGCATCCCGCATGTCGTGGTGCACAGCGTGAACGAACCGTTCAACTATTCACGGCTCAACAATCGTGTCGCGCGTGCTTACCCCGCGGACTACTACGTGTTCCTCAACAACGACGTCTTCCTCTCGCAGTCTGATTGGCTGCGCATCATGATCGACGAGGCGCTGGCCGATCCGAAGGTCGCCATCGTCGGCGCGAAGCTGCTCTATCCCAACGCGACGGTGCAGCATGCCGGTGTCATACTGGGCGTGGGCGGCGTCGCCGACCATGTGTTCCGCGGCATACCTGCCGATCATCCGGGCTACCTGTCCCGCGCTCGATCGGCGCAGCAATATTCCGCCGTGACCGCCGCCTGCATGCTTTGCCGCGCCGACGCGTTCATGGAAGTGGGCGGCTTCGACGAGCGGGAGCTCATCGTCGCCTTCAACGATGTCGACCTATGCCTAAAGGTCGGGGCGCAGGGCTGGCGGGTGATCTGGACCCCGGAGGTCGTCGCCGAGCACCACGAGTCGCTCAGTCGCGGCGACGACATCTCGGGCGAGAAGGCGCAACGCTTCTTCTACGAGAATCACGTCATGCTCGAACGCTGGCACGGGATCCTCGCGGCGGATCCTTTCTACAACCGGCACTTCTCCCGCGATCGCGGGATCTTCTCCGACCTGCGCTGAGGCGCGGTCAACCACAACCTTGGGAGGTGGCGTCCGATGGCTCAGGTCGCCTGCTTGGTGATGCTGAAGAACGAGCGCGTCGTCGCTCCCTGCTTCATCGGCTACCACGCTGCCCTGTTCGGCGCGGAGAACGTCTACGTGTTCGACAACGGCAGCACCGATCCCGTCGTGCTGTCGTTGCTGGATTGCTTCGAGGCGCAGGGAGGGCACGTCGAGCGTCGTTTCGCTACTACGCAGGATTTCCACCGCAAGGGCAGCATCCTCGGTGACCTGATCAAACGCCTCGAGCAGGAGGCACGCTACGACTTCTTCATCCCGCTCGACTGCGACGAGCTGGTGGTGCTGCGCACCGGCAACGGCTACACCGCCGATCCGGCGACCATCCACGCCTACCTGGATGATCTCCGCGACGAGCGCCGCATCCTGCACGTGACCCTCAACCTGTCGAACCTGCTCGGCGAGCCCGACCGGTTCCGTGCCGCGGAATACTCCAAGACGATCTATCCTCGCGGGGTCTTCCATCATATGGATCACGGCTACCATACCGGTGTTGCGGTCGGCGGGGACTCGCCTTACCGCGGCTGCGACCTCGTCTACGCCCACTTCCACTATCGGCCCTACGACGAGGTCGTCGCGTTCGCCAAGCAGAAGCTCCGGGTGGAGCTATCCGACGACGAGATCGAGGATCACACGAGATTGCGGCAGTTCCGCGGCCTCGGCTGGCACATGGTCCACTATATCGTGGATGGAGCAGAGGCCTATTACGGCCAATTCCGTGAGGTGCCGGATCCGGTGCATTTCCCCGCGCTGGGCCGGCAGCTTTCGGCGCTCGGGCTGGCGCCTCCCTTCGAGGGCTTCCGGCTTCCGCCGCTGGCAGCGCCCGCTGCATCCGCGCCGCCGCCGACGGTGCTGGTCGTCGACGAGGCGACCACGGCGCGCGTGCGCGGCTGGTCGCTGAACCCGCAGGCGCCGGACGAACCCGTGTTCCTGCGCTTCCTCGTCGACGGTATCGCGGTATGGGAGGGAGCGTGCCGACAACTCCGTCCCGACGTCCGCGCCGGCGGACATCCGACGGATCGCGTCGGTTTTGACTTCCCGGTGCCGCAGGCGGCTCTGCGTCGCGGTCCGCATCGCCTAACCGTCGAGCAGCGTACCGGCGACGCAATGCAGATCGCGATCGACGGCACGTCGCGCCCGGAGGTCAAGCTCGCCCCGGCACCGCCGCAGGCCGAGCGGGCGGCGGAGGCCGAGACGATCATCTACAGCCACATCGACAGTTTTCGCAGAGGCCGGGTACAGGGCTGGGCCTTGCGTCGCGGCCTGACCACCGAGGGACCCTGCCTGCTCGGTGCCTGCACGGTGGCGCTCGTCCACGATGGCCGGATCGTGGCGGAGGTGGTCGCCGACGCGGTGCGCGAGGACGTCGCCAGCTCCATGCAGGGCGAGGCGCGCTGCGGCTTCACCCTCGACGTGCCGCACTCGCTGCTGCAGCAGAGCCGCAACACGGTGTTCCGGCTGTTCGTCATGCCGGAGCGACGCGAACTCATCGGCAGCCCGTGTCTCGCGACCTCCGGCTTCGTGACGGCACAGGCACAGTCCGCCTGAAGGCATCCCCGCCGGGACCGATGGAGATCAACCGTGAAGTGGTACTTCTCGCTTAGCGAAGCGTCGATAGATCGTCCCGAGCACGGATGGCGCGACCTGATACGGGTCGCCGTGCGGTCGGCCCGGCTCAACACCTCGTTGCGCCCGCACATGCTGTACGACGGCGAGGAGAACCCGTTCATCACCGAGGTGCGCGGGCTCGGCGTGACCGTCATCCGTCGTCGCGTCGGCTTCTACGGGGCACTCGCCCGGCGCGGGGAGGGCTATTTGGCGATCGCCTCCGGAGCGTTCCTGCGCGCCGAGGTGCCGCAGATCGAGCACGAGGACGAGTTCGTGCTTTACACCGACTGCGACGTGATGTTCCGTTCCGACCCGCAATTCGAGGTTAGGCCGCGCTACTTCGCGGGCGCTCCGCAGACCTCGAGGACCGACTACTTGGGCGACCTGAACACGGGCGTGATGCTAATGAACGTCCCGGCCCTGCGCGCTGACCTGCCCCACTTCCGCGAGTTCATCATCTCCAATCTCGACCAGGGCTGGCCCGGCTGCGATCAGGAGAACTACCGGCGCTTCTATGCGGGCCGTTGGGATCCGCTCGATGTCCGCTTCAACTGGAAGCCGTACTGGGGCAGCGGCCCGGAGGCGGTCATCGTGCACTGGCACGGTCCCAAGCCGATGCTGATACGCAAGTTGCTGAACAAGCCCGACCTGGTCACCGACCCGCACTGGCGGCGGCTGTACGAACAGGCGCAGCACAGCTACCAGGAGATGCTCGCTGAATGGGAGCGCGTCGCGGTGCCGTCGTCGGGCGCACTGCCTCGCCTGGTGGTGGATGAAGCGACGACGAGCCGGATCAGGGGATGGGCGATGGATCGGGCGGATCCGTGCGTGCCGCTGTTCCTGCGTTTCCTGATCGACGATACCCTGGCCTGGGAGGGCGTCTGCGACCAGCGTCGGCCTGATGTTCGCAAGGCCGGACACCCGTCCGAGCAGGCAGGCTTCGACTTCGACGTGCCGCAGCTGCTCGGATATGGCGGCCAGCTGACGATCTGCGACCATCTTGGGGTGAGGCAGCTGATGCAATTTGGCGGTCAGCCGCGGCACGAGGTGCCGCTCGCCGCGGCTGCCGAATCGATGAGCGATGCGTGAGCCAGCCGATCGCAGCCGGCGACGCCTGCTGCTCGGCGGTGCCGCCTGGTTCGCCCTACGCGCGTCGGCGGAGGCAGCGGCACCGGCAGCAGCCGCAGGCGTGACGCCCTGCCCGCCGCGGCAGCGGCAGGTCGGCATCAACTACTCGCTCTGGCACCAAGACGCGCATTGGCAGGACGGCCCGCACAGAAGCTGGGGAACTCCCGCGCTCGGCTTCTACCGCTCCGACGATCCGCGCGTGCTGTCGCGCCACGCCGACATGCTGTCAGGCGCCGGAGTGGATTTCGTCGTCCTCGACTGGTCCAACGACCTCGCGGTGGATCTTCGGCGGCAGCAGGACCCGTCTATCGAGCGCTTCATCGAGCAGTCGACGCTCAGGATGTTCGACATGTGGGGCGGCCACGCGGCGCCGCGGATCGCGTTGATGATTGGCAACCCGAAGGACCCTGATGCGGTCGGTAACGGCAGGCTGACCGCCAAGGCCGACGAGGTGCACGACCTGTTCGTGGCCGATCCGGCGCGCCGACCTTTGCTGCAGAGCTATCTCGGCAAGCCGTTGCTGCTGGTCTACGTCAACACGCCGTCGCCTTGGCCGGCCGGATCGCCGCCGTGGCGGGACGACCGCTTCACGGTGCGCTTCGTGACCGGCTTCATCACCCAGCAACCCGGCCTGCTCGGGCCGCCGGGCGTCAGCCGCTACGGCTACTGGTCCTGGGAGGATCGGCACCGGCCGACCTACTCCGTCCTCGGCGGCCATCCCGAGTGCATGACCGTCACCGCCGCGTGGCGGGGCGTCGGCAGCCGGGGGCGCGACGGCGGCCGCACGTTTACCGAGGGATGGCAGTACGCGCGCAGCATCGGCCCGCGTTTCGTCATCGCCGGCACGTTCAACGAGTGGTGGGTCAGCGAGCAGCCCAGCGGTAACCAGAGCAAGGATCTCGAGCCTTCGCGCGAGTTCGGCTCGCTCTACATGAACCTGCTCGGGCAGCAGGCGGCGCTGTTCAAGCGAGGCGCCTAGATGTTGCAGAAACGCTGCAGCCACTAGGCTCAGGACCCTTTACAGGGCTCGACGCGGTATGATTCCGAGTGTGTCGGAGGTGCTGCATGTCCGGCCTGGTTCTTCTTTCCTTGGCCCAGATGCGCCGTATCGAGCCGTTCTTCCCGCGCTCGCGTGGGCTGCCGCATGTGGATGACCGGCGGGTGATCAGCGGGATCGTCTACGTGATCCGGCATGGTCTGCAATGGAAGGACGCGCCAATTGGCTACGGTCCGGCCAAGACGCTCTACAACCGCTTCATTCGCTGGAGCAGGCTGGGCGTGTTCGCGCGCATCTTCGCTGCCCTGGCGGCCAGGGGCGGCGCGCCGACGCGCCTGATGATCGATGCCACTCACCTCAAGGCACACCGAACGGCGGCGAGCCTGCTGCAAAAGGGGGTCCTCGCCGTATTGGCCGCACCAAAGG
>CAXTOE010000104.1:0-8582 GCA_964245685.1 uncultured Acetobacteraceae bacterium
CGTCACGCTGCGCCCGATGCGGCGGGCGCAGCTCAAGGACGACATCGCCTCGCTGGTGGAGATCTTCAACGACGGCTGGGACGGCCACTGGGGCTTCGTGCCGATCACCCGCGACGAGGTCGACCACATGGCGCGCGCCATGCGGCCGCTGCTGCACGAGCGGCTGATCTGGTTCGCCGACGTGGACGGCGAGCCGGCGGCGTTCGGCCTGTGCCTGCCCAACCTGAACGCGGCGATCCGCGACCTCTCCGGGCGGCTGCTGCCGTTCGGCTGGGCGAAGCTGCTGTGGCGGCTGAAGGTGTCGGGGATCAGGACGGCGCGGGTGCCGCTGATGGGCGTGCGTCGCCGCTACGCGGGCGGCCTGCTCGGCCGGCTGCTGGCGCTGCACGTGGTCGAGGCGCTGCGGCGCGAGGCGGTGGCGCGCGGCATCGAGGCGATGGAGATGTCCTGGATCCTGGAGGACAACCTGCCGATGCGCCATCTCGCCGAGGCGATCGGCGGCCACGCCTACAAGACCTACCGGGTGTACGAGAAGACCCTGGCGGCCTGAGCGCCGGCTCGGCCGGCCGCCTCGGGCTCGGTTGACGGGTTGGTGGGTGGGCTCTAGGGGAGTGCTGACATCCGGCCGCCACACGCGGCCGGCGCGACCTGTCGGTGAACCCTTCATGCCACTGCACCGGCGCCCAGGCGCCTCGGAGCTCGATCGAATGCCCGGGCCGACGCCTACCTCCAGCGGCCTCAGCCAGCGCAAGGGCGACTTTCCCACCCTCGCCGACGCGCTCGACTACGCCGCCCGCGGCGAGACGGGGCTGAACTTCTTCTCCGTCCGAGGCGAGCTGACGGAGGCGCTGCCGTACCGCGCGCTGCGCGCCGACGCTCTCGAGCTGGGACGCCGCCTGCTCGGGCTCGGCATGCGGCGCGGCGAGCGGGTGGCGATCATCGCCGAGACCGATCCGAACTTCGTGCGCATGTTCTGCGCCTGCCAGTACGCCGGCCTGGTGCCGGTGCCGATGCCGCTGCCGTTCGCCTTCGGCGGACGCGACGCCTACGTGGCGCACGTGCGCCGGCTGACCGAGACGGCGCGGGCGACGGCGCTGTTCGCACCCGCAGCCCTGGTTGGCTGGCTGTCGGGCTTCGCCGCCGAGCTGAGGCTGCGCGTATGCGGCACCGTCGCCGAGCTCGCCGCGGCACCCCACGCCGACGCGGCGCTGCCGGCGATCGGACCGGACGACACCGCGTACCTGCAGTTCTCCTCGGGCAGCACCCGCTTTCCGATCGGCGTGGTGGTCCGACAGAGGGCGCTGATGGCGAACGCCGGCGCGATCCTGAGCCACGGGCTGGGGATACGCCCCGACGACCGCGCGGTCTCCTGGCTGCCGTTCTACCACGACATGGGGCTGGTGGGATTCCTGCTCAGCCCGCTCGCAGGACAGGTCACGGTCGACCTGTTCGCCACCCAGGATTTCGCGCGTCGCCCGCAGCTCTGGCTGTCGCTGATCTCGGCACGACGCGGCACGATCTCCTACAGCCCCAGCTTCGGCTACGACCTGTGCACCCGGCGCGAGCGCTCGATTAGCCGGGCGGAGCTCGACCTCTCCTGCTGGCGGATCGCCGGCATCGGCGGCGACATGATCCGTCCCGCCGTGCTGTCGCGCTTCTCGAGCACCTTCGCCGCCTGCGGCTTCCGGGCGGAGGCCTGCCTGCCGAGCTACGGCATGGCGGAGGCGACGCTGGCGATCAGCTTCGCCCCACTCGGCCGCGGCATCGAGACCGACACCATCGACCTCGACCGGCTGGAACAGGACGCGGTGGCGGTGCGACCGAGGGGTGCCCACGCGCGCACCCGCACGGTGGTGCTGTGCGGCGCGCCGCTGCCTGGACACGAGATCGAGATACGAGACGCCGACGGGACGGTGCTCGCCGACCGCAGGATCGGGCGCATCTTCGCGCGCGGCGCCAGCGTGATGCGGGGCTACGACGGTCGTCCGGACGAGACCGACGCGATCCTGTCGTCGGATGGCTGGCTGGAGACGGGCGACCTCGGCTACCGGCTGGACGGCACGCTGGTCGTGACCGGGCGCGCCAAGGACCTGATCATCATCAACGGCCGCAACATCTGGCCGCAGGACCTCGAATGGAGCGTCGAGCGGAGCATCCCCGAGGTCAGGACCGGCGACGTCGCCGCCTTCTCGGTCGAGGAGGACGGCCAGGAGGTGCTGATCCTGGCGGTGGAGGCGCGCGGCATCGCCGATCCGGCGGCGGGGCAGAGGCTGGCCGAGGAGGTCGGCGACACGGTGCGCGCGAGCCACGGCCTGGACGGCCGCGTCGTGCTGGTGGCACCCGGCAGCCTGCCGTACACCTCGTCGGGCAAGCTAAGCCGGTTCGTGATGCGGCAACGCTACCTCGCCGAAGCGCTTCCGGCCGCCATCCCGGCGTGACCGCGCCGCTCGCCGCGGTGACCGGCGGCACCGGCTTCCTCGGACGCTACGTGGTGGCGGCGCTGGCCGATGCCGGCTGGCGGGTGCGGCTGCTGGCACGACGCGATCCGGCGCATCCGCTGCTCGCGACCGTCGCCTACGAGACGGTGTACGGAGACCTCGGCGACCCTGCCGCCCTGTCGCGGCTGGTGCATGGCGCCGCGGCGGTGGTCCACGCCGCCGGGCTGGTCAAGGCGCGCAGCCGGCGGGAATTCCTCGCGGTGAACCGCGACGGCGCCGGCCGGCTGGCCGCCATCGTGGCGCGAGACGCGCCGGCGGCACGGTTCGTCCTGGTGTCGTCGCAGGCGGCGCGGATGCCGCAGCTCTCCGCCTATGCGGGCAGCAAGCGCGCCGGCGAGGCGATCGTCACCGCGGCACTCGGCAGCGCATCCTGGGTCGTGGTGCGGCCGTGCGTCGTCTACGGGCCGTGGGACCGCGAGGGGCTGGCGCTGTTCCGCCTGGCGCAGGGACGAGTGGCACCGAGGCCCACCCGGCCGGAACCGCGGATCGCCATGATCCACGCCCGCGACGCGGCGGCCGCGATCGCGGCACTGAGCGCGCCGGGATCGTGCCGTGCCGTCTTCGAGATCTGCGACGGACGCCCGGACGGCTATGGCTGGAGCGAACTGCTCCGCGAGGCCGGCACGGCGCTGGGCCGGGTGCCACGTTGCCTGCCGGTCCCGGACCTGGTGGTGCACGCCGCCGGACGTGTCAGCGACGCGGTCGCCCGGCTCTCAGGGCAAGCCTCCATGTTCGGCTCCGGCAAGGCGGGCGAAATCCTGCACCGCGACTGGAGGTCGGACGTATCGCGGCTGCCGCCCGCGACGCTCTGGACGCCGCGCCTAGACCTGCCGACCGGCCTGCGGGAGACGGTCGCCTGGTGGCGGCAGCAGCCGGCCTGAGCTGGCCGTGCCTCAGTAGCCGTAGCCGATCACCGGCGGCGCGTAGACCACGCGAGGCGCGTAGCCGTACGGATAGCCGTAGCCATAGAAGCCCGGATACCCGTAGGGATAGCCGTAGAAGCCGCGATAGCCGTAGGCGAACGGCGCCGCTGCCAGACCCAGCGCCGCGCCGGTGGCGAGCCCGAAGCCGAAACCGCCGAACCCGTAGCCGAAGCCGCGATAGCCGTAGCCATACCCGAAGCCGCGGTAGCCGTAGCCGAACCCGCCGCGATAGCCGCCGCCGTAGCCACCGCGGTGGCCGCCATACCCGCCACGGAAGCCGCCGCGTTGCGCCATCGCGGGCGCGGTCGCCAGAGTCGCCCCGGTCAACGTCGTCGCCGCCAGCAAGACCGTCAATAGCTTGCGCATCGTCCGCTCCTGACCGCGCCACCGGCGCGGCATCGATTTGTCGTTCAACCAGAGATTGGAAGACTAACGCCGGAAAAAAGGTGCGGCGACGGAGCTTTCGCCACGATGCGAAGCCCGCCTAGCTGCCGGAGAGCCGGTCCATGTCGTGCGGATCGTGCGAGCAGAACAAGTCCACCTCGCTGCGATGCGCGCGCATCAGCTCGCGCAGCCGCGCCTGGTTCAGCCATCGCTGCCCGCGATCCACCTGCATCATCGCCTGGTAGGCGCGCGCGCCGAGCGGCGGCCGGGCGCCGGCCGGGTCGATCTCGCTGTGATGGAAGTACGCGTCGCCCGCCAGCAGCTTCCAGCCGGAGGCGCCCTGCACCGCGACGCCGCAATGTCCCGCGGTATGACCCGGCAGCGGCACCATCAGGATCTCCGGCGGCAGGCCCTGCAGGCCGCGCACGGTCTCGAAGCCGAACCAGCGCTCGCCGGCCAGCGGGTATTCCCGCCACGGACCGCCATCCTGCCATTGCTGCGGCCGGAACCTGCGACGCGCCAGCAGCGAGCGTCGCTCCCGCGCGGCGCGCGCCTCCGGCTCGAACAGGTGCACGGTGGCCTGCGGGAAGTCGTCGAGCCCGCCCGCATGATCGAAATCCAGGTGGGTCAGCACGATGTGCCGCACGTCGCCGGGGTCCAGGCCGAGGCGTCGTATCTGCGCCACCGCCGTCTCCTGCGGATCGAAGCGGATGTTGTTCAGGACGCGGAAGAAGCCGTCGATGCGGCGGCGCGGGTCGCGCACATCGCTGGTGCCGAAGCCGGTATCGACCAGGATCAGGCCGTCCGCCGCCTCGATCAGCAGGCACTGGCAGGTCAGTCGCGACGGTCCCAGCCCGGAGCTGCGGCCGTCGAACAGGTGGCCGCCATAGGGGCACTCGGTGCCGCAATTGATGTGGTGCACGCGCATGCGGTGGCGACGCCGGCGCGTCGGCCCGGTTGCCGGGCCGGGGCATCACGAACCGCGACCTCCGGCCAGCACGTCGTCACAGGCCCAGCAGGGTCTCGGCGTTGCGGTGGGCGATCTTCTCCTTGTCCTCCTGGCTGATGGCGAGCTGCTCCAGGAAGTCGCGGGCGCCCGTGTTGGTCAGGTAGGGGTAGTCGACCGCGTAGATGATGCGGTCCGCACCCATCACCCTATGGATGAACTCGAAGTGCGGCAGGTTCAGCATCCCACTCGGCGTGACGTAGACCTGCGACGTGTAGGTCTGCGTGATGGTCCGCGACAGCCCGGTGACGTCGGGCGACATCGCGTCGTCCATGCGCTGCAGGTAGAACGGCACCATCTCGCCCCAGTGGCCGCTGATCACACGCAGCTCGGGGAACCTGTCGAAGGTGCCGGACAGGATCATGCGGATGACCTGGATGCCGGCCTCGGCGTGCCAGCCCCAGCCGAACAGCGACAGCCGCGCCGTCACCTGCCTGGACAGCCCGCCGTAGTAGGGCTGCTGGACCTGCGGCAGGGGCACGCCCGGATGGACGTAGATCGGCACCCTCAGCGCGTTCAGCATCGCCAGCACCGGCTCGTAGCGCTCGTCGTCGAGGAAGGTCTCGCCGGGCCGCCCGACGAGCAGCGTACCCTTGAGGCCGAGATCCCGCACGGCGCGCTGCAGTTCCTCGGCCGCCGCCTGCGGGTCCTGCCAGGGCAGGGTCGCGAAGCCGGCGAGGCGGCCGGGATGGGCCCGCACGGCTTCGGCGAGCCTGTCGTTCGCGGCACGCGCCAGGGCGATGCCCCGATCGGCCGGCGCCAGCTGCGGCGGGTTGCTGAACGACAGGACCTGCATGTCGATGCCGTGCGCATCCATCTCGGCGATCCGCCCGTCGCCGACATCGATCGCCCGAGGCGCGATCTCGCGGACCGGGAGCAGGTACGGCCGCCGCGCCGAGGCCGGCGCCTTGTCCTCGACGCCGGTGGCGAGATCGGCGAGGTAGCCGGCCTCCGCCGCCTGCGCCGCCTGGGTCGCGCGGGCGATGCCGGCATCGAAGGCATGTTCCTCGATGGTGATGATCCTCATCGGCGGCTCCTGTGAGGGAATGATCTTCGGGCCTAAGCGGAGCCTGGTCTCAAGGTTCATGCGGCGTCCGATCGGCTGGCTTGGGAACGCCCGGGCACGGTGGCATGATGCTGCGGATGACGCCGACGTCACCCTGACAGGAGGTTCCATGTCCGACGCCGCGGGATCGGGCGCGCGATCGACCGACGAGCTGATCCACGCGCTGCCCAAGGCGGAACTGCACCTGCATCTCGAGGGCAGCGTCTCGCCGGAGCTGTTCGCGCGGCTGCGTCGCAAGCACGGCGTGCCGGACGACCCGCGCGACGATGCCTCGGGCTTCACCGACCTCTCGACGTTCCTGCGCGCCTACGACCGGATCTGCGCCTGCATGCGCGATGCCGAGGATTTCCGTGAGGCGACGCATCAGGCGCTGAGCCGCTGCGCCGCCGGCAATGCGCGCCACGTCGAGCTGTTCTTCTCGCCGCACGCGCATCCCGGCACCTCCTACGGCGCGATGCTGGACGGCATCCTGGCGGCGGCGGCGAGTGTCGAGCGCGAGCTCGGCCTGACCACGCTGCTGATCCCGGCGCATAGCCGCGTGCTCGGGCCGGAGCGCGGCATGCGGTTCCTCGACACCGTGCTGGCGGACCGTCGGGACGGCGTCGTCGGCATCGGGCTCGATTACGAGGAGCGCCCGAACCCGCCGGCGCCGTTCGCGGCCATGTATGCGCGCGCCCGCGCCGAGGGACTGCAGGTGACGGCGCACGCCGGCGAGGACGGCCCGGCCTCCAACGTGCGCGACTCGATCGAGCTGCTCGGCTGTCGCCGCATCGATCACGGCTATCACGTGGTGGACGACCCGGCGCTGATGCGGCGATGCCGGGAGCTCGACATCCTGTTCACCGTCTGCCCGACCACGACCCTGCACACCACGATCTGGCGCGACCTGTCCGACCCGGCTCACGCGATCCGCCGCATGATCGAGGGCGGCCTGCGGGTCACGGTGAACACCGACGATCCGGGCCTGTTCCATACCGACCTGGACCGGGAATACCGGCTGCTCGCGGAGCATCTGCAGCTGTCGGACGCGGCGCTGCGGCAGATCGCGTCGAACGGCCTCACGCACGCCTGGCGCCGCGCCGGTTGAGCCGGCGGCCGCCCGGTGCCCGCGTCAGCGCCCGCCCGGCACGTCGGCGCCCGCGGTGGTGCCGTACCTGACGCCCTGCTGCTTGAGCCAGCGACGATAGGCGACCGACGAGCCGTCGGCACGCGTCGGGATCTCGGCGCGAGGGTCGAGCGGCAGCAGGCGCGGACGCTGGTTCTCCAGGATGATGCGGTCCTGCAGGAAGATGGTCTGCTGGAACGCGACCAGCTCGGACTGCATCGAGCGCGCATCGAGCAGGAACATGATCGGGTGGGCGCGGCAGCGCTCCGGCTCCATCGGCTGGACGAACAGGCAGATGACATCCTGCCGGTCGGGCTGCTCGGGACAGGTCTTGTAGAGCAGCGCCACGAACGGCGTCGCCACACGGTAGGCGTAGCGTATCTCCGTGCCCTCGCTCGCCGAGAGCGCCGCACGCGGCTGGTAGAAGCGGCACTCGGTGGCCCAGACCTCGTTGACGTCGCGCCGTATCTCGCTGGTGTAGCTCGCGACCTCGGTATGCGGCTCGGCGCCGAGGATGCCGGTGTGCACGAACGGGAAATGCGCCATGTCCAGGAAGTTCTCGACGATGCGCAGCCCGGAGCTGCGCACCTGCACCGAGCCGCAGGCCACGATGCGCCGGTCGGCTTCCTCCGCCTCCGGGATCGCGGGCAGGTCGGCGCCGGGCGTGCCGAGCGTGGTCCAGACGCAGCCGTAGCGCTCGCGCACCGCGAGTGCCCGGCCACGGGCCGGCGCCCGCACCGATACCCCGTCGCCGCTGCGCCGCAGCACGATGTCGGTCCCGAGCAGCCGGGTGTCCTGCTGCGCGGCGTCGCGGCAGGCCTGGGTGGCGATCGCGTACCACTGGTCGAGGGACGCGGGCTCGACGCCGTTCTCCATCGCCCTCTCCTCGGTTGCGGCCCTAGATTATCCGCCATGACCGACGCCGTCATGTTCACCTTCACCGGGTCGTTCCGGCCGCGGAGCTTCGTCCGCTTCGTGCAGGATCGCGCGCGGCGCCTGGAGCTCGCCGCGTCGATCCGCCACAGCAGCCGCAGCGAGATCGTCGTCGCGGTCGCGGGAGAGCCGGAGCTGATCGGCGCGTTCGAGATGGCGTGCAGCCTCGGCCCGTACGACGCCCTGGTGCACGACGTGCGCATGCAGGCGATCGCGCGGCCCGACGCGGGCGCGCCTCGAGCCCGGTGCTGCCTTGAGTGACGCCGACGGCTGGTGCGCCGTGGCGCTCTCTGCCGACCTCGAGCCCGGCATGGCCGCCGGCACGCGCGTCGACGGCGTCGAGCTGGTGGTGTGGCGCGAGCGGTCCGGCCGGGCGCAGGTCTGGGAGGATCGCTGCCCGCATCGCGGCATGCGGCTGAGCTTCGGCTTCGTGCGCGGCGACCGGCTCGCCTGCCTGTATCACGGCTGGCAGTTCGACGGCGACGGGCGCTGCCGCCTGATCCCGGCGCATCCGGCGCTGACGGTGCCGAGCACCATACGGGCGACGACGCATGACTGCATCGAACGGCTGGGCATGATCTGGACCCGGCGCGGCGACCGGTCCGGCGGCGCCCCCACCTGGCAGGCGCCGGCGGAGGCGGTCGCGGTGCGCAGCATCGCGATCGGC
>CAXTOE010000105.1:0-1180 GCA_964245685.1 uncultured Acetobacteraceae bacterium
CGCCAAGCGCCCGCGTCACCGCCGAGGGGCTGATCCTGGCCGACCGGCTGCTGCGGGAGGGCGCCGCGCGCCGCCGCGCCCAGGCCCTGGAGCTGCCCTCGATCGCCGAGAAGAGCGCCCGCCAGGCCGCCGGCCTCGACCAGGTGGCGGACGCGCTGGCCGGAGTGGACCACCTCGCCACCATCGTGCTGGCGGACCGAGCGGTGCCGCCCTGCCCACACTGCGGCGAGGAGCAGGAGATCGACCTGCACGAGGTCTGGAGCAGCCGCGAGTTCATGGTCTCCACGTGCTGCGAGCAGTCCGAGGAAGAGGTGCGCTGGGGGCTGGCCCACGACCCGGAGTGGGCCCGAGCGCTCCTGCGGTACCTTGGCATCGAGGCGATCTGCGGCGAGCGCCTGCGCCGCGTCGCCGATGACGGGCTCGGCCCCCTGATCCTGGACTGGCAGCTCCGTCTCGATCGCATCGCCTTCCGGGACGCTCGCCGGTTCATCGACCGGCACCACGAGCACCTGCCGGGGCCGACCGGCTGGCGGTATGGCCAGGGCATCTGGAACGGGCCGGACCTGCTGAGGGTGGTGACGGTCGGGCAGCCGCTGGCCCGGGCCTATGACCCGCAGCAGGTGGTCGAGGTGACGCGGCTGTGCGTGCGGCGGGACCGGCCGGACGCGCTGCGCTGGAACGCCTGCAGCCAGCTCTACGGCTGGCGGCCCGCGAGGCGCAGCTGCGGGGCTTCCGGCGGATCATCACCTACACTCGCCAGGACGAGGCAGGCGCCACGCTGCGTGCGGTTGGCTGGGGCTGCGACGGGCCTGCCAGCGGCCGCAGCTGGAACTGGCGCGGCCGACCCCGGGTCGATCGCGCGCCGCCCTGCCCGCGGCTCCGCTGGTCACGCGAGCTCACCCCCGCGCGGGCGGCACCCGGCAGGCGCAGGCCTGCGGCCTCCGAGCCGTGCTGGCTCGGCGACCGGCAGGGCTACGACCCTGCCGGCTCGTCCGTGGGATGAAGGTGAGCCTGCAGGTTCCCGAAGGCCGTGGTGGCCTCCTCGTCCATCGGCTCCGGCTCCGCCACCGCTTTTGTCACGGGCGCCAGCGCCACCTCGAGCAAGGGCGCCGCCCCTGGCCTTCACGCCTCGGTCCCGACTGGCTACGCTGCCGTCTGGACCGTTGGGGTCGTCTTCATG
>CAXTOE010000105.1:1190-6994 GCA_964245685.1 uncultured Acetobacteraceae bacterium
GTCACCCGGATCGCGGTCGTCGCGCAGGGCCTGCCCACGCCGGGCCCTGGTCTTCCTCGGCGCCGGTTGCGCGTCCGCTTTAGCGGCAGGCATGGGCGCCCGCCTAGTGGGCTGGGAGGCCGTGGCGGCCGGCCTGGCCGCAAGCCGGGCCTCCAGCTCCTCGACCTTGGCGAGCGCGTCCTTGACGACCCGCACCGCCTCGCGGCTGCGGGCGCGCAGCGTCGCCACGGTGCGCTCCAGCTTCTCCACCTGTGCCCGCAGCTCGCCCTTGCTGAGCTTCGGCGCCGGGGCGGCCGCCGCAGTCGTGCGCCGGGTGACGGCGGGCGCCGCAACGGCCGGCTGGCGCCCCTTCGCGGGCTTCGCGGCGGCGGCAGCCTTGGCCGACGTCGATCCGGGTGGACGCCCTCGGCGGGCTCCGCCTGCGGGCGTCTTCACGGTGCTGGCGATCCTGGCGCGCTGAGCCATGGCTAACCCTCTCCTCGCGCGGCCTTGAGCGCGCCGTCGATGATGTCCTGGATGCTCTGCCCGGTTTCCTGCGACCGCCTGTGCAGCCAGCGGTGCATCGGTACGCTGGCCCGGTAGGTCAGTGCCACCGTCGGCTCAGGCCGGACGAAGGGAAAGCTGTCCTGTCTTGGCCGGCGCGGGTTCTCCGGCGTCGTGGCCGTTGATGTCGCAAACAGGCTGCGCTGGCCCGACACCTCTAGCGGCTGCGCCCGCTCACGCTCGAGGCTGGCCAGGCTGCGGTCTAGGGCCGTCTGGATGATGCTCTGCCCGGTGGTGGACAGGCGCAGCACCAGGCGCTTCAGGCGGTCGTAGCGTGGCGGGTCGAGGCGCACGGTGACGGGGATGGTTCCGCTGCGCCGTGGGAGCAGTGAACCTGCCGACGCTTGTGGTCGGATTTGCGCATCGTCGTTGGCCTGAACACCCTGCATCCTGATTCCCAGCTACCGCCTGCAGCGCCGAGTCTAGACCGATCGAGCCGCTGAGCGGCAACAACGTCGCTCGGTCGGCTATACCTTGGCCGCGGCTGGCTCACGCCAAGATCACTCTGAAGTCGGGACCACGATGCACACCCTGACTACGCTGCTTTCGACCCCCTTGGCTGACCTACGCGCCTACTGGCTGGAGGAGCAGTGCTGGGGCGAGCCGAGGCTGTCACCGCTCTGGTTTCATGCAGCACGATGGCATGGCTGGCTGCTGTCGGACCTAGCGCTGGATCACACCTGCCGGTGTTGCGGCGCCATGCCGGCGCTGACGTTGCTGTCGCAGGACCGAACTGGACTGCCCAACAGGCGCGCGCGGATCGACATCGTTGATTGCTTCGACGAGGGTTGATTGAAGCTGCATGTAGCTGACGCGGCAAATAGGCGCTCTTCACTGCAATTATGGGTGGTATGGCCGAAAGCGGAATGTCTGGTTCAAAGGACGGCGTTGGGAAAAGCGGATGTGAGCTGGCAAGACGCTCGCCCAAAAGCCCGCTTAGATTGTAGCTGTTGAAGAACCCGGCAAATGGCCGTACATTGCCCCATGGAGGGTAGTCATGACTAACACTGCACGAAAGCCCATTGACCGCACTCGAAGCGAGCGCCTTGAAGCCCGGATCACGACCGACCAGAAGGCGTTGATCCAGCGCGCGGCCGAGCTCGAAGGGCGCAGCGTGACCGACTACGTCGTCAGCAGCGTGCAGGACGCTGCCAAGCGCACCGTCGAGGCCCATGGCCTGATGGTGCTCAGCGCTACCGAAAGCCGGGCGTTCGTTGATGCGCTGCTCGATCCCCCGCCGATCGGAGATCGCCTGCGCGACAGCGTTCGGCGCCATCAAGCCATGACGGGCAGCTGAGACGGCGTTGGATCTCGGGCAAGTCCGCATCCAACCGTTGAGTGCCGAGCATGACCGTGGTGCCTTCTCCTGCGGCGTGCCCGCCCTCGACCGCTACTTGCGGGAGCAGGCCGGCCAGGATGCACGTCGCCGCGTGGCAGCACCCTTCGTGGCAACAGACGATAGGGTGAAGGTACTCGGTTTCTACACTTTGTCGGCCACCTCGATCCAGTTGGCCGACGTACCGGCGGCGCTTGCCAAGAAGCTTCCCCGCTACCCCCGCCTGCCCGCCACGCTGCTCGGCCGGCTCGCGACCGATTTGTCGGCCCGCGGTGTTGGACTCGGCCGGGTTCTGCTGGTGGATGCGATCATCCGGGCCGTCCGCAGTGAGATCGCATCCTTCGCGCTCGTGCTCGACGCCAAGGACGAGACGGCCGCGTCCTTCTACGAACGGGAAAGCTTCATCCCTCTGCCGGGCACGCCAATCCGGTTCGTGCGACGTATGGATGACCTCGCCGCCCTGGTCGCTTCCGCATGACCCCCGAGGCCCGTGCCCGCATCAAGATCGACGCGATGCTGGAAGCCGCAGGCTGGATCGTGCAGAGCCGAGGTGAGCTGAACCTGCATGCTGGTCCGGGTGTTGCCGTTCGTGAGGTGCCGACGCCAACAGGGCCGGCCGACTACGTGCTGTTCCTGGACCGGAAGGCCTGCGCAGTGCTGGAAGCCAAGCCCGAGGGTGTCACCCTGCTGGGCACCGCGCCGCAAGGAACCGATTACGCTGCCCACGCACCGTCCGGTTATCCCCATTGGGGCGACCCGCTCCCGTTCACCTACCTGTCTACCGGCAGCGAAACCCTGTTCCGTGACGGCGCCGACCCGGTGCCGGTGCCGCGCCGGGTCTTCGCGCCGCACCGGCCTGAATTTCTGCGCGTCCGCCTGCAAGCTGCCGCTAGCCTCCGCGCCCGCTTAGCTGCGCTGCCTCCGCTGGACGCCACGGGCCTGCGAGCCTGCCAGGCCGAGGCGATCGACGGGCTAGAGGCCAGCCTGCGCGTCAGCCGACCCCGCGCCCTGGTGCAGATGGCGACCGGAGCAGGCAAGACCTACACGGCCTGCGCGCTGGCGCACCGCCTGCTCAGCCACGCTGGGGCCCGGCGCATCCTGTTCCTGGTGGACCGCGCCAATCTCGGCACTCAGACCGTTGCCGAGTTCAAAGGCTACCGCCCACCCGGCAGCACGCTGTTCTTCCACGAGGAGTTCCCCGTCCAGCATTTACGCGGTCGCACGCTAGACCGGGATGCCGCCGTGGTCGTTTGCACTATCCAGCGGCTGTACGCCGCCCTGCGCGGTCAGGATCTAGACGAGACGGAGGAGGAGGGCAGCGGCTTCGAGCATCCGGAGTCAGGAAGCGAGCACCAGGTCGGCTACAGCGCAGCCCTCCCGCCTGAGACCTTCGACCTCGTCATCGTGGACGAATGCCACCGCTCGATCTACGGCACCTGGCGTCAGGTGCTCGACTACTTCGACGCCTTCCTGGTGGGGCTGACCGCGACCCCGGGCCGCCACACGCTGGGGTTCTTTGGGCAGAACCTGGTGAGCGAATACCCGTTCGAACGCTCGGTCGCCGACGGCGTCAACGTCGGTTTCGACGTGTACCGCATCCGAACGGAGGTGGGCGAGCGGGGCGGCAGCGTCCAGGCCGGATACGCCGTCCCGCATCGAGAGCGCGCCACGCGACGCCGCCGCTGGGCCACGCTGGCCGAGGATCTCGACTACGCGGCCACCCAGCTCAACCGGGCTGTGGAGGTCCCCAACCAGATCCGCACCGTGCTGGACGCCTACCGCGCCGCCCTCCCGACGCAGCTCTTCCCGGGTCGGCGCGAGATCCCCAAGACGCTGATCTTTTGCCTGAACGAGAGCCACGCCGAAACCGTGACCGAGATCGCGCGCCAGGTGCTGGGGCTCGACGATACCGGGGTGCAGAAGATCACTTATCGCAGCACCGGCCGCACCGGGCAGGACCTGATCAAGGACTTCCGTACCAGCCACCGCTTCCGCGTCGCCGTCACGGTCGACATGGTTGCCACCGGCACCGACATCAAACCGTTGGAATGCGTGATTTTTCTGCGCGACGTGCGCAGCGCCCAGTATTTCGAGCAGATGAAGGGCCGTGGCGCCCGCACCATTCGTCCCGACGACCTCCGCCTTGCCACCCCGAGCGCCCGCGCCAAGGAGCGCTTCGTGGTCGTGGACGCCGTCGGCGTGACCGAGAGTGGCAAGGTCGCCACGGAGCCGCTGGATCGCGATCGCGGCGCCACGTTGAAGCAGCTGCTGGACCGCGCCGGCTTCGGCCATACCGACGAGGACCTATGCAGCACCATCGCCGCCCGCCTGGCCCGGCTGGAGCGCAGGCTTCCGACCGAGGCCCTGGCCCGCCTGACAGAGGCAGCGGGTGGCTCGTCCCTCGCCGCCATCGCCCGCGCTCTGGTGGACAGCGCCGACCCGGCCGCCATTGAGGCCGAAGCCACCCGCACCGGCACCTTGCCGGACCTCGCGGCAGAAAACCTGCGTGAGGCGGCCCTCCGTCCGCTCGCCGCCGCTCCCGGGCTGCGCCGCGCCCTGCTGGAGGAACAGCAGCGGGCGGAGATCGTCATCGACGAGCTGACGCCTGACCGCGTGCTATCTGACGGGTTTGACGCGCAGGAAGCCGGGCGCGTCACCGACAGCTTTCGGCAGTTCCTCGACGGCCACGCCGACCAGCTCGCGGTGCTACAGGTGCTGTATGCCCGGCCCTACGCCGCCCGGCGCGTGACCTATGCCGGGCTGCGCGACCTAGCTGACGCCATGGCCCGGCCACCCTGGCTGCTGGACAGCGCCCGCGTGTGGGAAGCGTATCGCCGTCTCAACGGCGCCGACCGCGTGCGAGACGCATCACCCGTGCGGCTGCTGACCGACCTGGTGGCCCTGGTGCGCTACGCCCTGGACCGAACGGCCGTGCTGGAACCGCTGGCGCCGGAGGTGGAGCGGCGCTTCAACCTGTGGCTCGGCCGTGAGAAGAACGCCGGGCGCGATTACTCGGAGGAACAGACGGCCTGGCTGCGCCTGCTGCGCGACGCGGTGGCCGCGAACGCCGAAGTGCTACCGGGTGACCTGCGGGACCAGCCACAGTTTGCGACACGCGGCGGCATGCCCCGCGCCCGGCGGCTGTTCGGGCCGGAGCGGCTGGACGGGTTGTTGGAGGAGTTGTCCGAGCACCTGATGCCGGGCGCGGAGGCGGCGTAGGACGGAATGGAGAACGTGGAGAAGGCGGCACTGCCGCCAGGTTGGGCTTGGGCGCGGCTTGGAGATATCTCTGCTGTAAGTGGAGGCCTGACAAAGAACCGGGGCCGCAATACGTCAGGCATGACCAGCACTCCGTTCCTCCGCGTTGCCAATGTCCAGTCTGGATATGTTAACCTTGAGGATCTCCACCTCATCGAAGCAAGCACGCAAGAAATCGAGCGGCTTTCATTGCGGCGTGGGGATATGCTTGTTGTTGAGGGTAATGGCAGTCTGTCCCAGGTTGGCCGATGTGCAATCTGGGACAACGACATTTCCGACTGCATTCACCAGAACCACATCATCCGAGTACGGCTAAATAAGCCTGAACAGGCAAACTGGGTGTTTCGATGGCTTTCATCCCAGCATGGGAGGACGTTGATCGAGCGTTCAGCCAATTGCACCTCGGGACTGCATACGCTTAGCATATCAAAGGTCGAAAGTTTGCCCATTCCTATCGCCCCGGAGCGCGAACAGGGTAGGATAATGGGTGTACTCGAAAGCTCTCTCGATGACATAGGCGACGTTGAAGCCGCCATGGATCGGGCGCGTGGGCAGATGGCGGACTACCGTGCCAGCTTGCTCCATGCTGCCTGCACCGGCGCCTTGACCGCCGACTGGCGCGCCGCGAACACGCGTCCGGCGGAGGACGGCCCCGCCTTGCTCCGCC
>CAXTOE010000105.1:7004-8552 GCA_964245685.1 uncultured Acetobacteraceae bacterium
CGCCTGGGAGCGGAGTGAACTTGCTCGGCTAACCGCAGCGGGCAAGGTGCCTCGGGAGGAAGGCTGGAAGCGTCGTTACCCTGAACCTGTGGCGATTGATTGTGAACCGCTTGATCCGCTGCCATCAACCTGGATCTGGGCGAGCCTGGACCAACTCACGAGCGTGATTACAAGTGGCTCCAGAGCATGGTCTCCCTATTACGGTAGAGGGACAGGAACTTTCATCATGGCTCAGAATGTCCGATCGGGGCGTTTCGATCCAATCCCACGTCAATTAGTCGATCCTCCGTTCAATGACTCGGAGCGAAAGCGAATAGCCGTCGAACGCGACGATGTTCTCGTGACGATTGTAGGCGCGAATACCGGAGATGCTTGCAGGATCGACACAAATCTTGTCGAAAGCTACGTGTGCCAGAGCGTTGGGCTGCTGCGTCCGGTGAACGCCAGTATTTCCGCTTTTCTGGAAGCTTACCTGATCGCGCCGTCTGGTGGACAGGCCGCATTCAAGCAGATGATGTATGGCGCAGGTCGTCCGCATCTAAGCTTCGATCAATTGCGGTCTACACCAATCCCTTTGCCGCCACCGTACGAACAAGCGCAAATCGTGGCCGAAGTCCGCGACCATGCGATCGACGTCCCTTCCGAAGAGACAGGCGCGACGAAAGTCGGAGATGAGCTTGTCGACTTGCGGCGATCCATCCTCCACGCCGCCTTCTCCGGCCGCCTCGTCCCGCAGGACCCGGCCGATGAGCCTGCCACCACCCTGCTCGCCCGCCTCCGCACCAAGACCGCACCCTCTATCTCGCGTCGCACGACCCGAACCAAGGCGGCTCGCCCATGACCGACCACACCGCCGACCCCGCCGCCTCTACCCTGGTCGCCAAGGTCTGGAACCTCGCCCATGTCCTGAACGGCGCCGGCGTCGGCAGCGGGGAATACACTGAACAGGTCACCTACCTCCTGTTCCTCAAGCTCGATGCCGAGCGCGTGGAGGAAGAAGGGCTCGATCACCTGCTGCCCGAAGGTTGCCGCTGGTCCGACCTCGCCCCGCTCGCAGGTGTCGAGCTGACCCGCACCTATGCCACCCTCCTCGACCGGCTCGGCCGCCAGCCCGGGCTAATCGGCGCCATCTACGCCCGCGCCCGGCCCAGCGTGGAGGAACCCGCGCACCTGCGCCGGCTGGTCGGCCTGATCGGCGCCGAAACCTGGTCCGCCTTTGGCGCCGACGTGAAGGGCGCCATCTACGAGGGCCTGCTGGAACGCACCGCCAGCGACATAAAGAGCGGCACCGGCCAGTACTTCACGCCCCGGCCGCTGATCCAGGCGATCGTCGAGGTCGTCGATCCCACGCCGCACCAAGCCGTCTGCGACCCGGCCTGCGGCACCGGCGGCTTCCTGCTTGCCGCGTACGACCACATGCGTCGCCATCCCGCCGCTGCCGACCGCGACACCGCGGCCCGCATGCGTGCCCACGGCTTCGGCGCCAACGACATCGTCGCCGGTGTCGCCCGCTTGGCCACCATGAACCTGTTCCTGCACGGCCTGGGC
>CAXTOE010000106.1:0-2382 GCA_964245685.1 uncultured Acetobacteraceae bacterium
GCCGAGCTCGGCGGTCGGGTGCTGCTCGGCACCGAGCGGGCAGAGGGCGGCTTCGAGCGGATCGTCGACTGCCGCGGGTTCGCCGCCGGCCCCGACCTCGCGGGCCTGCGCGGCGTGCGCGGCGAGATGCTGCTGCTGCGCTGTCCGGAGATGACGCTGTCGCGCCCGGTGCGGCTGCTGCACCCGCGCTTTCCGCTCTACGTGGTGCCGCGCGCCGCCCACGTGTTCATGGTGGGTGCCACCATGGTGGAAAGCGAGCGGCAGGGCGGCATCACGGCGCGGGCGGCGATGGAGCTGCTGGGAGCGGCGTACGCGCTGCATCCGGCGTTCGCGGAGGCGGAGATCCTGGAGACCGGTGCCGGGCTGCGACCCTCGTTCGACGACAACATGCCGCGGGTGCAGGAGTGTGGCGGCGTGATCAGCGTCAACGGCGTGCACCGGCATGGCTTCCTGCTGGCGCCGGTGCTGGCGCAGCGGGTGGCGGCACGCCTCGGCTTGCCGGAGGCGGCCGGACTGCATAGGTGAGACCGATCGATAGGAACGGAGCCGAGCCATGCGCATCCTGGTGAACGGCGCGCCGCACGACGTCGCGGCCCGCACCCTCGACTCCGTGCTGCTGGAGCTGGGCTATCGCGAGACGCGGCTCGCGACCGCGCTCGACGGCACCTTCGTGCCGGCCTCCGCACGCGCCGCCCAGGCGCTGCGCGAGGGCTGCGCGGTCGAGGTGGTCTCGCCGATGCAGGGAGGCTGAGGCGGTGCTGCTGTACGGGGTCGAGCTCGCCTCGCGCCTGATGCTGGGGACCGCGCAGTATCCCTCGCCGGCGGTGCTCGCCGACGCGGTGCGCGCGTCGGGGGCGCAGATCGTCACCGTGTCGCTGCGTCGCGAGAGCGCCGGGGAGCGTGCCGGGGAGGGGTTCTGGTCGCTGATACGCGGCCTCGGCGTGCGGGTGCTGCCGAACACCGCCGGCTGCCACACCGCGCGCGAGGCGGTCACCACGGCGCAGATGGCGCGCGAGGTGTTCGGCACCGACTGGATCAAGCTGGAGGTGATCGGCGAGAGCGACACGCTGCAGCCCGACGTGTTCGGCCTGGTCGAGGCGGCGCGGCTGCTGAGCGCGGACGGCTTCAAGGTGCTGCCGTACACCACCGAGGACCTGGTGGTGGCGGAGCGGCTGCTGGAGGCGGGCTGCCGCGTGCTGATGCCCTGGGGAGCGCCGATCGGCTCCGGGCAGGGGCTGAACAACCGGTTCGGCCTGCGCGCGCTGCGGGCGCATTTCCCCGAGGTGCCGCTGGTGGTGGATGCCGGCATCGGGCTGCCGTCGCACGCGGCGGCGGCGATGGAGCTCGGCTACGACGCGGTGCTACTCAATACGGCGGTGGCCAAGGCCGGTGACCCGGTGATGATGGCGCGCGCCTTCGCGCTCGCCGTCGAGGCCGGGCGGGCGGCGTTCCTCGCCGACCCGATGCAGCGCCGCGACATGGCGGAGCCCTCCACCCCGGTGTTCGGGCGAGCCATGCTGGCGTGATCCGGCCGCTGCCGTCGCGCGTCTATCCGGTGCTCGACAGCGCGGCCTGGGTCGCAAGGCTGGTCGGGTGCGGCGCCAAGCTGGTGCAGCTGCGCATCAAGCAGGGCGATCCGACGCGGCTACGCGACGAGGTCGGGGCGGCCAAGGCGGCGTGCGACGCGGCGGGGGCGACGCTGGTGGTCAACGACCACTGGCGGATCGCGATCGAACTGGGGGTGGGCTTCATCCATCTCGGACAGGAGGACCTGGACGGGGCCGATCGCGGCGCCATCGCCGCGTCGGGCGCGCGGCTCGGGATCAGCACGCACTCGCATGGCGAGCTCGACCGGGCGCTCGCCCTGTCGCCGGACTACGTCGCCCTCGGCCCGGTCTATCCGACGACGCTGAAGGTGATGCCGTTCGCGCCGCAGGGACCGGCGCGCCTCGGCGTCTGGAAGCGGCGTATCGGCGCGCTGCCGCTGGTGGCGATCGGCGGGATCACGCTGGAGCGGGCGCCGGGTTGCCTGAAGGCGGGTGCGGACGCCGTCGCCGCGGTCTCCGACATCGTGTCGCACGACGATCCGGAGTGGCGGCTGAGGCAGTGGGTCGCGCGGCTGGACGGAGTGGCCGCGATCACGTCGTGACGTGGCTGTAGGTCGGATCGAGTCGAGACCGCAGGAACGCGCCACCGGTGGTGGGCGGATAGTTGGCGCGCTGCCCATGCGACAGCACGACCGGGACCACCGGCGCGTCCGGGTTGGGATCGAGGAAGAAGGCGATCGAGTAGCGTTCGCGCTCCGGCACCGCGACGCGATGCGGCGTGGAGACGTAGACGTCGTTGCTCCAGCGCATCAGGCAGTCGCCGATGTTGCAGACG
>CAXTOE010000106.1:2392-8477 GCA_964245685.1 uncultured Acetobacteraceae bacterium
GCGAGCCAGGTGCCGTCGCGCCTGCGCACCTGCAGCCCGGCGACGCCGTCGGTGGCGAGGATGGTCAGGTTGCCGTAGTCGGTATGGGTGCCGGCTCCGGGTGCCGCCGGATCGGCGCGCGGCGCCGCCGGATAGCGCAGCAGGCGCAGGGTGGCGATCGGGGCGTCCAGCTTGTCGTCGAAGAAGCGCTCCGGCAGTCCGAGATCCAGGCTGAAGCCCTGGTGGATCAGGCAGCCCAGGCGATGGCAGCGGTCGTAGTACTCCAGCATGAGGTCGCGGAAGCCGGGCAGGTCGGGCCACGCGTTGACGCCGCGGAACGGCCGGCTTGCCTCCGGATCGTCGGGCGGCAGCTCGAGGCCGATATTGAGCGACTCCTTGCGGTCCGGCGCCGCGGCGGCGTCGAGGCGTTCGCCGCCGAGCCCGATATAGCCGCGGTTGTTGCCGACATGGCTCATCGCGATCGCGCGCTTGGTCGCGAGGTCGAGGGCGAAGAAGCGGCGCGACGCCGCGAAGACATCGGCGACCATGACTTCCGGGATGCCGTGGCCGACCGCGTAGAAGAAGCCGACCTCGCGGCAGGCGCGTCCGAGCCGCGCCGCGACGTCGCTTCGTTCGGCCCGGTCGTGCGAGCGCAGGGGCGACAGGTCGATGACCGGTAGATCATGCATGGGGTGCGCGCGCTCCCGATGGGCGATCCGCCTGCATAGCCGGTCACTCCGGGGTTAGGCTACACGACGATGGCCGCGTCCAGGGTTCGCGCGGTCGTCCGCCGCGCCCGAGAGGAGAACACCATGGAGATCAAGCGAGCCGGCTCACAGCCTTCCGGACGCGGACCGGGAGAGTGGTTCACCGGCAGCGTCCGCATCGATCCGCTGTTCAGTCCGCCCGATCCGGCGAGGGTCGCGATGGCGCTGGTGACCTTCGAGCCGGGTGCCCGCACCGCGTGGCACACGCATCCGCTGGGCCAGACTCTGATCGTCACCGCCGGTTGCGGCCGGGTGCAGCGCGAGGGCGGCCCGATCGAGGAGGTCCGGCCGGGCGACGTGGTCTGGTTCGCGCCGGGCGAGAAGCACTGGCACGGCGCCACACCCATCACCGCGATGAGCCACATCGCCATCCAGGAGAAGCTGAACGGCTCCGCGGTGGAGTGGATGGAGCATGTCAGCGAAGAACACGACGAGGCGGGTCTGGGGCCTCAGGCCCCAGCGGGTCCAGGGCAGGGCCCTGGCGCCTAGTTGCTGGAAGAGGGCGCCTTGCCGCCCGTCGAGAGCTGCTTGGCAATAAAGGCGCTGGGGCTGAGACCCGCCGCCGCCGCCGCCTGGTCGATCTGGGCCACCGCGTCGGGGCTGAGCGAGGTGTCGACCAGCACCTTGGACACGTCCGCGGGACTAGTGCGGGCATATTGCTGCCCGGCCATGTCGGAGAAGGCGATCAGGGCGGCGCGCTGCTGTGCCCGGGTGAGGTCGGTGCGGTTGGCGACCACCGGGCAGTAGGCGGCGTTCAGCGCGGTCACGACGTCGCCGCTGGCGGCGTCGGGATTGTCCTTCTTGACCAGTGCGATCACCGCGGCGATGCCGTTCTGCAGGTTGCTGCGGTCGGCGCCGGCGAGACGCGCGACCTCCTGCTCGGTCGCGAGCGAACCCGGGACGGTGCCCTCGCCGATCTTGGGGCAGCCGAAGTCGCGCGCGGCGATGCTGCCGCCGATGCCGACCGGGGCGGTGCTGCGCAGGCCGTGCACGATCGCCGCGGTGGCGTTGGCCGGCGCGCCGTTGTTCCAGGCGGTGCGGATGTAGTTGGCGGCGTCGGCGATGTCCTGGTCGCTGAGCGAGCCGCCGAAGCGCGGCATCGCGCCATACTTGCCCTGGCCTTCCAGCCCGGCGAGCAGCGGCGTGATGGCGTCGGTCGGATCGTAGGCGCGGACGGCATCGTTCTCGGCGAGGTTGGGGATCGCGCCGGCGGCGCCGTTGCCGTTCTCCTGGTGGCACTGCGCGCAGTTGGTGGCGTACACCGCCTGACCGCGGCGGATCGAGGCTTCGGCCAGCTTCTGCGGCGCCGATGCCGGCGGCCGGTTCACCCGCGGCGGCGTGCCCTTCAGGTAGACGGCGATCGCGCGCACGTCGTCGTCGGTCATCTTGGCCATGCTCTCGTGCACGACCTCGATCATCGGCCCGAACACGACGCCCTTGCGGATCGCGCCGGTCCTCAGGAAGGTGACGATCTCGTCCTCGCTCCAGCTGCCGATGCCCCAGCGCGGATCCGAGGAGATGTTCGGTGCGAGGAACGAGTCGACCTGGCCGCCGGCCAGGCTGCTGCTGTTGATGACGCCGCCGAGCGCGTTGCGCGGCGAATGGCACTCGCCGCAATGGCCCGGGCCCTGCACCAGGTAGGCGCCGCGGTTCCACTGGTCGGACTTCGACGCGTCAGCCTGGTAGGTGCTGGCGCGGAAGAACAGCATGCGCCAGCCGAGCAGGCTGAGGCGGATGTTGAACGGGAAGTTCAGCGACACCGCCAGGCGCGGCGCGTGCGCCGGCGGCAGCGACTTCAGGTAGGCGAACAGCGCGTCCACGTCCGCGCGCGGCATCTTGGTGTACGAGGTGAAGGTCATGGTCGGGTAGATGTACTGGTGCCCCGGACCGATGCCGTTATGGATCACGCCGTAGAACTGGTCGGCACTCCATCGGCCGATGCCGGTCTCCTTGTCGGGCGTGATGTTCGGGGTCGCCATCTGACCGAAGGGCGTGCTCAGGATCAGCCCGCCGGCGAACGGCGTGCCGCCGACCGACATGTGGCAGGGCGCGCAGTCCGACGCGATCGCGATGTAGCGTCCCTTGTTCACCAGCGCGACCTGGGAGGCGTCCATCGGCGTGGCGGGCGTCGAGGCATGCTGCTCCGGCGCCGGGCCGAAGGGGTTCGGCGGCGGCTTGGCCACTGGGGCCGGGCCCGGTGCGGGCTGCGCCGCCGGATGCGCCGCGGCGTCGGCGGCGCTGGCATTGCCGTGCGCCGCGTCGGCTCCCGGTTTGGCTTTGAACTGAGCGCCGGCCTGCGACGGATCGGTGCTGACCGAGCGACCCTGGCTCGGACTTTGTGCGAACGCGGTGCTCCCCGGCAGCACGCCCGGGGCGAGCCCCGAGATCACCAACGACAGCGTCGCAGCGCGCCTGATCGGTCTGATCACACGGCGCAGGCATGCAGGCATCCAGGACTCCCAACCAACCCGGCACCGGCGACGCCGAGATCGCACGCGCCGGTGCGGAACCACGCCCCCAAATTGCCACGAAACCGAGGCCGCGGCTACGTGCGGCGCGGCCGCACGCGATCAAGCCATGCTGAACGGTCCGGCTTCCTGTGCTAGGGTTCAAGAGCACGTGAAATCAACATCTTGGGATAGCACGGCATGGGCATGAGCGGTCTTCCTGCGATCCTGCTGGCGATCGCCGTGCTGCTGGTCGTGGTCAGCGCGGTGCCGCCGCTGGCGCAGCGCCTGCACCTGCCGGAGACGGTGCTGCTGGCGCTGGTCGGCATCCTGATCGGCGGCTCTGCCGACCTGCTGCTGCGCAGCACCGTCACCGACCTATTCGACGGCGCCGCACGCACGGTGCTGGACTTCCCGATCAACAGTGCAGCGTTCCTGCTGATCTTCCTGCCGATCCTGGTGTTCCAGGGGGCGCTGTCGATCGACGTGCGCCGGCTGTCGCACGACGGCGCCACCGTGCTGCTGCTCGCCGTGGTCGCGGTGCTGGCCAGCACGGCAGCGATCGGTCTGGCGCTCTATCCGTTCGCCTCGATGAGCCTGGAGGTCTGCCTGCTGCTCGGCGCCATCGTCGCCAACACCGACCCCAGCGCCGTGGTCGGGATCTTCCACGAGATCGGCGCCGCCGGCCGCCTGACCCGGCTGGTCGAGGGCGAGGCGCTGCTGAACGACGCCGCCGCGATCTCGATCTTCGGCGTGCTGCTGGCGGCGATCACCGCCGGCCAGCCGGTGCATTACGGACACGCCCTGCTCGGACTGATCGCCTCGTTCACCGGCGCGATGCTGATCGGCGCCCTGCTCGGTCGGCTGACCCTGTGGATGATCACCGCCTTCGGCGGCACGCCGGCCGGCGAGGTGACGCTGACCCTGGCCCTACCGTACATCGCCTACATCGTCTGCGAGGACGGGCTGCACTGCTCGGGAGTGGTGGCGACGGCGGCGGCCGGGCTCACCTTCTCGCTGTACGGCCCCTCGACGCTGCGGCCGCAGACCTGGCGCTTCCTGATCGAGCTGTGGGAGCAGCTGGTGTTCTGGGCCGGGTCGCTGGTGTTCGTGCTGGCCTCCATGCTGGTGCCGCGGCTGCTGGCCGGGGCGAGCCGGTGGGACTGCGTGCTGATCGCGATCGTGCTGGCCGCCGGCATGGCGGCGCGCGCCGCCGTCGTGTTCGGGCTGCTGCCGCTGCTGGCGCTGACCAGGCTGTCGCCGCCGGTGCCGCTGCCGTTCAAGGTGACGATGGTGTGGGGCGGGCTGCGCGGCGCGATCACCCTGGCGCTGGCGCTGGCCGTCACCGAGAACCCGCAGATCCCGGTGCCCGTCGCGCACTTCATCGGCATCCTCGCCACGGGCTTCGTGCTGATCACGCTGTTCACCTGCGGCACCACCCTGCGCTCGCTGGTGGTGTTCTTCCGCCTCGACCGGCTGCCGCCGATCGACGAGGCGCTGCGCCACCAGGTGCTCGGTCTCGGCCTCGGCGAGGTACGTGACCGCACCCGGCGGCTCGCCGGCGAGTTCGGCTTCTCCGGCGAGGCCACCGGACACGTGCTGGCGGTGCTGGAGCGGCGCATCGCGGAGGAACGAGAAGCCAACAATTTCGACACCGCGCTGGGCGACCGCCAGCGCGTCACCCTGGCGCTGATCACCATCGCCAACCAGGAGCGCTCGATCCTGCTCGACCTGTTCCGCATACGCGGCATCTCGCGCGGGGTGATGGAGGTGCTGCTGCGCACCGCCGACGCGATGATCGACGGCGCCCGGCTGGAGGGCCGGTTCGGCTACGTGCGGGCGGCGCGTCGCAGGCTGCGGCCCTCGCTGGGGTTCAGGCTGGCGCAGTGGGCGCATCGCGTGCTGCGCTTCGACCAGCCGCTGATGCTGTGCATGATGCAGCGCTTCGAGCGGCTGATGATCCAGCACCTGGTGTCGCTGTCGCTGACCCGCTTCATGCGCAAGCGGGTCGAGCCGACGCTCGGCGTCCGGATCGCCGAGATCGTCTCGGAGGTGCTGCAGCGCCGGCGGCAGCTGCTGCAGGACGCCATCGAGACCATGCGGCTGCACTACCAGGGCTATGCCGAGGCGCTGGAGAGCCGGGTGCTGCGTCAGGTGGCGCTGCGCCTGGAGGGCGAGGAGCACGACAAGCTGCTCGGCGAGACGCTGATCAGCGAGGAGCTGCACCGCGAGCTGCATCGCGGCATCGAGCAGCGCCGGCGGCGGCTCGACCGGAGGCTGAAGTTCAACCTCAAGAGCGGCATAGAGAGCCGGATCAAGAGCGTGCCGGCGCTGCGCGGGGTGCCGGAGGCGGTGCTGCACGACCTGGCGATGACGCTGTCGATCCGCTTCATAGCACCCGGCGAGACGCTCTACCGTCGCGGCGCGCGGGTGCGGCTGGTCTATTTCATCAGCGCCGGCGTGCTGGAGTCGCACGTCGCCGAACACGATATCCGCTACGTCGAGGGCGACCTGGTGGGCGCCGAGGAGGTGCTGCGCGGCAGCCGGATGGGTGCGACCATGCGGGCACTCCGCTACGGCTACCTGCTGGTGATCGGCGCGCAGCAGTTCCAGCGACTGGCGGAGGACTATCCGGTGGTGCGCGAGAATGTCGAGCGCATCCGGCGCGCGCGCGGCGCGCGGTCGGAGGTGCCGCTGCTGCTGGCGCCGCCGACGCAGCCCACCGGCCAGGTCATGCCGGCCTGAGCCACGCCACCAGCAGGGTGATGCTGAGCACCGACAGCACGGTCGAGGCCAGGATCGCGCCGGAGATGCCGGCCGCCTCCCGGTCGTACAGCTTGGCCAGCATGAACGGGCCGGTGCCGGTCGGCAGCGCGCTGATCAGGATCGCGC
>CAXTOE010000107.1:0-8339 GCA_964245685.1 uncultured Acetobacteraceae bacterium
CCTCGCGGCACATGTACTCGATCGCATCCTGGTCGCCGAGCCAGTCCGAGCCCTTGACGGTGTCGTACATGTGCCAGCGCCAGTTGTCCTCGGCCATGTTGCCGAGCGAGGCGCCGATGCCGCCCTGCGCCGCCACGGTGTGGCTGCGGGTCGGGAATACCTTGGTGATGCAGGCGGTCTTCAGGCCGGTCGCGACCATTCCCAGGGTGGCGCGCAGGCCGGAGCCGCCGGCGCCGACCACCACCACGTCGTAGGCGTGGTCGACCACCTTGTAGGCACGGCTAGAGGGCAGCGTGATCGCGTTCATCCGTGGGTCCCGGCGTATCCGAACGCCATCTTGAGGATCGCGACGACCGAGAACAGGCCGAGGATCATCGCCGCACCCTTGTTCAACAGGGTCACGGCGAGATGGCTAGCCTTGACGTAGTCGTCAATGACCACCTGCAGCCCGAGCTGCATGTGATGGAAGGTCATGATCACCAGCGCGAGCAGCAGCACGGTGTTCACCGGCCGCGCCGCCCAGGCGACCACCGTGTGCTGGTCGGCGCCGATCAGCACCAGCACCGAGACCACGAACCAGACGGTCAGCGGGATCAGCGCGATGGCGGTCAGCCGTTCCACCCACCAGTGCTCGACGCCGGACTTGGCGGCACCCAGCCCGCGCACCCGGCCGAGCTGCGAGCGCATGGTGGCGACGTGCGCGGTGCGGTCGCTGAGGCGTTCGGTCTCCATCGCTCAGCTCAACAGGCTCAGGCCGATCGCCCAGATCAGGGCGGTGACGGCGAGGGTGGCGATGATCGAGGCCCAGCCGCTGCGATGCGTCGCCGGCAGGCTGAAGCCGCGTCCGGAGTCCCAGGCCAGGTGACGCAGGCTGGCGAAGAAGTGGTAGACCAGCGACAGCGTCCAACCGAACAGCACGAGCAGCCCGATCGGATTCGCAACGACGTGCTGCACGGTGGCGAACGGCTTCGGCCCGCTGGCGGCGGCGACCAGCCACCACACCAGCAGCAAGGTGCCGACGGAGCTGGCGACGCCGGAGGCACGGTTGAGGATCGACAGGACGGAGGTGATCTGCGGGCGGTAGACCTGCAGATGGGGGGAAAGCGGACGGCGCACGAGTGTGCCGTCGCTCCGTTGCGCTACGAACAGCGCGTCGCGGACGTCCTTCATGATGGTGCCGGCAGCTCCCCTGGACGCGGTCCTGGAACGCTCCGGACTGCCCCTAAGCTGTTGGTCCTACGCCCGCGCACGACAAGGGTCAATCAAGGCGCGCACCCCTTTTTGCTGTGCAGCAATTCGCCCGGAAGCCGGGTTGCCGTCGCCGGGATCCGCTCGCGCGGCGGAACCTTCCGAGTGCCTGCACGAGCTCAGCATCGCTCCGCTCATACAGCGCCGACATCGCCTCATAGGGGTCGCCCGGCAGCCCGAGCGCCCGCGCGAAGGCGGGCTCGGTCTTCAGGCCCCGCCCGCGATGTTCCATGACGCAGCGCCGGAGCCCGACCCCCCCGAGCTGCAGCAGGCGTCTTTCGACCTCGAAGTGGCGCCAGCCATCCTGCTGACGCACCGGTCGCGTCGCGCCGAACAGCTCGAAGCACCATCCGTCGGCCTCGAACGACGCGATCACCGGGCGATCACGGTCGATCCATTGCCGGATCGAAAAGTGCGGCCGGTCCGCGTAGGCCAGCCAGAGGAACGAGATGAACGCGGCCGGGTCGGGGGCGTGGCACAGCACGTCGATGTCGCTCGCGGGCAGATCCAGGCCCAGCGGCGGCGTGCCCACGACGTGAGGATCGAACGCCGCCAGGCCCGCGCGCAGGCCCACGTTGTCGATCGCTTCTAGATACGACGGTCTTCGCATCCCGCTCTCCTGGCGCGGCTGCCGCAACTATGCTCTCTGCCGCTCATGACGTCCCAGGCGGCATCGGCACTGATCACCGCCGGCATGGCCTCGCTGGTCGAGTTCATCGAGGCCTGCACCGTCGTGCTCGCCGTCGGCGCGACCCGCGGCTGGCGCCCGGCCTTCGCCGGGGTCGCGGCCGGGCTGCTGTTCCTCGCCGTGCTGCTGTCGGTGTTCGGCCCGGCGCTCCGCCTGCTGCCGCTCGCGCCGGCGCAGCTGCTGCTCGGCACGCTGCTGGTGCTGTTCGGCACCCGCTGGCTGCGCAAGGCGACGCGCCGCGCGGCGGGCATCATCCCGTTGCGCGACGAGGCGGCGGCGTTCCGTCGCCAGCGCGACCGCATCGCCACCCTGGTGCGCCCGGCCGCACGCTGGGACGGAGCGGCGCTCGCGATGTCGTTCCAGGCCACCGCGATCGAGGGCGTGGAAGTCGTCTTCATCGTGGTCGCGGTCGGCGCCGGCGGACGCCGACTGCTCGGGCCGGCCATGCTCGGCGCGGCTCTGGCCCTGGCGCTGGTCGCGGTCCTCGCGGCGCTGCTGCATCGTCCGATCACGCGGGTGCCGGAGAACACGCTCAAGCGCCTGGTCGGCGCGATGCTCTCCGGCTTCGGCACCTTCTGGGTCGGCGAGGGTGCGGGACTGGTCTGGCCCGGCGGCGATGCCTGGATCGTCCCGCTGGCGCTCGGCTACCTGCTCGCCTCGCTGGCGGTTGCCGGCTCGCTGCGACGCGCCGCGACGCCGCCCTCCCCATGAGGCTGCTGCGCCGCTGCCTGCACGAGCTCTGGACGCTGTTCGTCGATGACGGCGCGTCCGCGGCCTCGGTCGTGGCATGGATCGCCGTCGCCTGCCTGGTGCTGCGACAGCTGCCGGCCGGACCCTGGTCGGGACCGGTCCTGTTCGCGGGGCTGGTGGTTATCGTCACGATCGGCATGCGCGCCAGTCGGCGCTAGTGGATTGCGACGAGGTTGAGGCGAGGGCTCTGCCCTCGACCCGTTGGGGCCGGCGGCCCCAAACCCCTTGCCTGTTTCCGCATCATGTCGGCGCGGCTACAGCACCGCCGAGACGTTGAAGAACAGGCCGCGTCCGGGATTGACCCAGTACAGCGGCTCGCCGTTGCCGGCGGCGGCGCCGGCATAGCCGATCAGGCTCAGGTTGTTGAGCAGGTTGGTGACCTGCATGCCGAGCTCGAGATGACGGTCGCGCAGCGCCGGCAGCACGTAGTGCAGTGACAGGTCGAGGGTGTCGTAGGACTTGATCGGGTACTTGTTCACGAAGCCGGTGTCGACGCCGTACTGCGGACCGACATCCTTGTCGAGCAGCGAGAAGCCCAGGCGGTCGCGATCGAGCACCAGGTTCGCGCGGTCGAACAGGAAGCCCGCCACCGCGGTGCGTCGCGGCGCCTGCGCCACCGCGGCACCGTTCTGGTAGTTCGCGTCGTTGAGCGAACCGTTCGCGTACAGCGCGAAGCCCAGCCCGAGCTGTGCCGTCGCCTCCAGCTCGATCCCCTTGAAGTGCGCGCTGCCCTGGTTGGTGTAGAGCGTGTCGGTGCCGAGCGTCGTGCTGGCGATGTAGTTCTGGTAGCGGATGTAATACAGGTCGGCGTCGGCGGACAGCCAGCGATGCTGGTAGACGGTGCCGACCTGATAGTTGTCGGTGGTCGACGGCTGCACGCTGTTGAGGATCTGCGCGTAGAACACGTTGAGCGGCGGCGTCAGGTAGCCCTTCGCCGCCTGCGCGTAGACCGACAGCCCGCTGGCGATGCGGTAGTTCACGTCGAGCGACGGCAGCGCCTTGTTGTAGGTCGCATTCTCCTCCGCGGCACGCTTGATGGTTCGCACCAGCGGACCCTTGAGGCCGCGCGTCACCGAGCTGTACTTCACGCCGAGGGTGACCGTCAGGCGCGGCGTCGGATGCCAGGCGAACTCAATGTAGGGCTGCACCGTGGTGAGCCGGTCGAAGTAGTCGTACTGGAACGGAGAGGCGGTCGGCGACGTGGTGTACTGCGTGGCGCCGCGCGTCAGCACCACGTTGGCCTTGTACAGCGGGTTGTCCTCGCTCTCCACCCAGATGCCGGCGCGACCCTGACCGAAGCCGGTATCCTGTGTCAGCCGCAATATGTCGCCCCAGGCCCGGTAGTCGTTCTTGTAGGCGGCACCTGGAACGTCATCGTCCAGCCTGGTCGCGACACCGTTCAGGTAGTAGGTCTTGCTCGCCGTGCTGGTCAGGTTCGGTGTGGTCAGCGAGGTGTCGGCGGTCTGCGTCCCGCGATGGTAGAACGCGGTGGTGTAGGCCTGGTCGGAGACGGCGAAGCCGCCGCCGAAATCGTGATCGAGCTTGATGTACTCGAAGTCGGTCGTGTAGGCGTCGCGGTTGTACGGACCGTAATCCTGCGAGCGCGGGTCGTCGTTCAGGGAGTAGTTGCGGCCGAACCGTTCGATCAGCGCGAGCGGCGTGCCGTAGGGCGTGTCGGTGACCGCGTTGTCGAGATTGACCACCGCGGTGAGTTTGCTGTTCGCGCCCAGCGGCTGCACGTATTTGAGGAACAGGTTGCGCCGCTCGTCCGAGGTGCCGGTGGAGGCGCCGCGGCTCTCGTTGCGCTGGATGTCGATCAGCAGGCGGCCGTCGCCGAACAGGCCGCCGAGGCTGCCGGTCTCCGCCTGCAGGCCGTAGAGCTTGGTGCCGAAGCTGCCGAAGGTCGCATACGGGTTGAAGCGGACCGTGCTCGACAGCTCGCGCGAGCTGAGCTCGACGTCGCCGCCGAAGGTCGCGGAGCCGACCGTCGAGGCCGGTCCCGGACCGCGGTTGACCACGATGCCGCCGAGATCGTGCGCCACGAAATAGGCCGCGGGCTGCGGTGACAGGTTGCCCGGCGAGCCCGGGATCTGCACGCCGTCGAACAGCACGCTGAACTGGGTGTACTGCAGCCCGCGTATGCTCTGGCCGAAATCCTGCTGCAGCCCGGGACCGTTCGGATCGATGTCCATCGCACTCGGCGTCAGGCGGATGATGTCGTCGTAGTTCGAGGTCGCCGGCACGTTGTCCTGGATGAAGCGTCCGTTGATCGTCGCGGTCGGCTCGATCTGCGTCAGCGAGGCCTGCGAGGGCGCCTGATCTGCGGCGACGCCGGGGAACAGGTGGCCGTTCACCTGCACGTTCTCGAGCGACGCATCGGATTGCGCCGCGGCGACCGGACCGATCGCGATCCAGGCCGTCGCGGCCAGCAGGCCTGCGCCGGCGTGAATCGTCGCATATTTCTGCAATCTCGACATCTCGGTCCTGATGCGACGCTGACGTGGACTGCGTTGTAGAGATTCGGTGCGCCGGAATTTATGATCATCTCATTAAAACGATCCGCCTCGTCGCCGCGGCCCACCCGGAGGCGTGGCACCATGCGTCGAAACGTGACGACCTGCAGCTGCGCGACCGAGCGGGTGCTCGGCGAAGCGATACGGGGGAGGAAGCATCGGTGCACATACTCCTGGTCGAGGACCACCCGGTGCTGCGCGAGATGATGACGGCCCACCTGCGCGAACGCGGGTTCGTGACCGATGCCGTCGGACGCGGCGATGAGGCGATCGCCGCGGCGGCGCGTGACCGTTACGATGCCGTGGTGCTCGACCTGGGACTGCCGGACCTGGACGGCCTCGCGGTGCTGCGAAGCCTGCGCGATGGCCCGGGCAACGACGTGGCGGTCCTGGTGCTGACGGCGCGAAGCTCGATCAGCGACCGCGTCGACGGGCTCGATGCCGGGGCGGACGACTACCTGCTCAAGCCGTTCGACCTCGACGAGTTCGACGCCCGCCTGCGCTCGATCCTGCGCCGCGCCGGTCGATGGCGCGATCCGGTGCTGCGGCTCGGCGCGCTCGCCTTCGATACCGGTGCGCGCGAGGCGCGGATCAACGGGGTGCCGATCGAGCTGACGCGGCGCGAGCTGCTGCTGCTGGAGGAACTGATGCGGTCGGCCGGCCGCACCGTGGTGCGCAACAGGCTGGAGGAGGGCCTGTACGGGACCGGCGAGTCCGTGAGCGGCAACGCCCTGGAGGCGGTGGTCTCGCGCCTGCGTCGCGGTCTGGCGCGAGCCGGCGAGGCGAGGTCTGGAGACGGCTCGGAGTTCGTCATCGAGACGGTGCGCGGCATCGGCTATCGCCTGGTGCTGCGCAGTCCGAGACCGGTTTGATCCCCGGCAGGGACCGGACGCGCGGGCCCGGTTCCTGCCGCGGCGCGGCGGTACTCAGTCGTCGCTGTCGCGGGTCTGCGTGCCGTGCAGCGCCGCACGTACCAGGGCCGCCGGCCACTGTATCCTGTGCTCGCCCGGATAGGGCCGCTTCCAGTCGGTGGCGGAGTACCAGATCACGTGGTTGAGAAAGTTCTCGTCCACCGAGTCCGCCTTGCCCTGCTTGCCCCTGGTCATGAAGTTCGATGCCTGGTTCCAGGCCTTCTGCATCGGCGTCATGCGCAGGTTCATGCTGTAGGTCGCGGGACCGGTGCCGGGGATGGGCGTGCCGCCTGGGCCGATATTCAGCGGCGTGGTCGCCGGAACATGGCTGAACGGCGTGGTGTCCGGCGTGTTCTGGAAGCAGTCGAACATCGGCGACACGGTGAGGTCGAACTGGGTCAGCGGCGCGAGGCCGAGGATGTTCTCGATGGTGCGGTTGATGTTCTCCTGCGTGTAGGTGGTGTGGATGACGCGGCCCACGCCCGGCGACTGCGGTGCCACGGTGAACGGACTGATCAGGTAGACCGGCTGGCGGTGTCCGTCGACGTGGTCGACCCCGTCCTGGCTGTCATCCTCCTCGACGAAGATCGCGCTGGTCGGCCAGGCATGGCTGTTGCTGATCGCCTCCACCATGCGGCCGAGTGCCAGGTCGTTGTCGGCCTCGTAGTTGTTCGGCAGCGGGTCGCCGGTGGTGGTGCCGTTGGTGTGGTCGTCCGGCAGCCAGATGATCGTCAGGTTCGGCACCTGGTTCGCCGCGTCCTGCGCCTGCAGCACCGGGATGTAGTAGTCGGCGCGATACTGGTCCGGGATGCCGAGGTTGAAGGACGGGTAGTGCGGGTCGAGGATCGCCGCCGCCGACGGGATCGCGGTCGATTCCGTATCGGAGTCGTCCGGCACCACGTTGCTGCCCTGCGCGCCGTTGCTCTCCTTGTAGAGCGAGGTGTTGAAGAAGTCGGCCCAGCTGTAGCTGCTGCCGTCCGGCTTCGGTGCGACGACGTAGCCGGCACTCCACTCGCCGTACATCTTGACGTCCAGGCCCTTCTTCAGCGCGCCCGACCACAGGAAGCCCTGCTGGGTGTAGGTCAGGGCGTCGTTGCTGTTGCCGCCCGGATAGCTGCGTATCCAGTCCGGCGAGAGGATGTCGTTGGAGTAGAACGAGCCCGACTCCACGATCCAGGGATGCCCGTCCGCCGATTGCCGGCTGGGGGCGTAGACGTTGTCGAGCAGCGGGAAGCGCCCGACCAGCGCGTGCTGGTTCGGAACGTTGGCCGCGAACACCGCGAGGCTCGGATCGCCGTTGCCCTGCGGCAGGTCGCCGAGCATTTGGTCGTAGGTGCGGTTCTCCTTGATGATCAGGAACACGTGCTTGATCAGCGACGGCTCGCCGATATGCAGCGGGATCGCCACCGGTGCGGCAGAGGGGTTCGCGTAATCAGGTCCGACCTGGATGTTCGCGGAGTCCCAGTGGTTGTTGCTGATCACCTGCGCGGTCATCGTCGCCAGCTGGCTGCGGCTGGGCACCGGGATCAGGTTGACGGTCGCGGTCTCCTGGTGGGTGTTGAACGCGCTCACGCCGTGCGCGGTGCCGATCGAGCCCTGCGCGCCGATGCCCTTGTCGTCGCAGACGACCAGCTGCTTGGTCGCGCGGTCGTAGACGATGGAGGTCGGGAAATAGGCCGTCGGAATATAGCCCAGCACCGGGTTCGCGGAGTCGTTGGTGAGGTCCACCACGGCGATGGCGTTGGACTGGCCGAGCGTGACGTAGGCGGTGCTGCCGGCGACGGCGATACCGTTCGCGCCGGCGCCGAACGCGCCGCCCTTCACCGGCACGCCGACCTTGATCGTGCGCACCACCTGGTTGAGGCCGGTATCGATGACCGAGATCGTATCGGAGTAGGAATTGGCGACGTAGAGCATCGAGCCGGACACCGCCATGCCGGCGGGATGCAGGCCGACATCGACCGTCGCCGTCACGGCGCCGGTGCGCAGGTTGATCACCGAGACGGTTCCGGTGGTGGCGAAGGCGTCGGTCTTGTCGACCACGATCGGCGTGCCGTCGGAGAGGTTGGTGAAGTCGGACGCGGTGGCGGGTCGGCCGCCCTCGTTGCTGACATAGGCGAAGTCGCCCTTGACCACGATGCTGTTCGGCGCGTTGCCGACCGGGATCTGCGAGACCAGCGTGTTGTTGAACAGGTTGATCACGCCGACCGTGTTGTTCGCGTTCAGCGC
>CAXTOE010000108.1:0-8280 GCA_964245685.1 uncultured Acetobacteraceae bacterium
GGGCTGGAGCGTGCCGTGCGCGCCGCGAAGGTGCGCTCGGCCTTCGCCTGGGAACCGGCATGGGTCGCGACGATGGCCAGGAGGCACTGGTTCAGGCTCACGCCCGCACGCTCGGCCTGAGCAGCGACTATAGCCTTGAGGTCGTCGGGCATGCGGAAGAGAACGATGCTCACCTGATCCTCCTCAGGAGGCCGGCCGATAGCTGCTACTGCATCCCATCCTGCCCCGATCTCCCTACCGCCGAGCAGCCTATCAGGCCTTTTTACAAACCCAAACGTCCGTTTAAAGGAACGTAAAAAAAGGGGCAGGCCGCTCAGGTTGAACGCGACTGCGGGTGTGGCGGGCCAATTCACTAGGCCCGTGAACTCCAGATCTTGATTGTCATGCGTTCGACGATCTCAGTGGCATTCAAGAATAACACTGACTTAGTCTCGCGTAGAACAGGAGCGGAATGGGCATGTTCCGATATACGCGCATTGAGCTTTTGACGGTCGTCCTGCTTGCACCGTCAATTTCGCTTGCAGCCGATATCCCCTCGACGAACATAGAGATCATCGAGAAGCAGCTTGCGGAGATGAACCGCGGCGATTGGAAGACGACGCTCGACGTCTACACGCCAGATACGCGCAACTTCGGCCACAAGGTAGGGCACGCCGTGATGGAGAAGATCTTCCACGACATCTACATGACCTTTCCCGATTTCAAGCAAGAGATCGTGGAGATCGTCGCGGTGGGGGACAGCGTCATCGTCCGCGAGAAGATGAAGGGCACTCATAACGGCGTCGGGCAGATCCCGGTCAATGGCGGTATGCTGGTCAGTGTCGCGCCGACCGGACACCATTATGAGATCGACTCAATTCATTGGTATAAGATGAAGGACGGCAAGATTGCGGGTCGCTACGTGGTTCGCGACGATCTGAAGATGATGCAGGACCTCGGCCTGTCGTCCAAGGCCGCCTCCTTCGACTGGGCCGCCCTCGCGGCCAACGCCAACACCAAACGATAGAATTCCAGAGGATTGGCCAATCAGGGCTGCGATAGGCTGCGAGCCGATTTCTCCTTCTGATGCTCCAGCCTGCGAGGCGAGATGGTCCACACGAACCCGCACTACGATCTCGCGTAGGAACGGTACATGATCGTCATGCGGTCAAAGGCGCACACTTGAAAATGGTTGAACACTATGCGGAATAGGAAAAACGTTGAGAAGTGGGGCGCCGATCATTCTCGTCCCAGTTACTACGGTGCGTCCCCGTGCGCTCAAGCAGGGCCTCGCCGAGCGCCCCGATGACGCGCGCCGCATTGAAGTGATCGGCAACCAGTCGGGCCGCCGCCTCGCCGATGCGCTCGTTCAGCGTCTGGTCGGCGTGCAGGCGAAGGATGTGCCCGGCGAGTAGGTCGGCGGCATCGGCGACGGGTATGGCAAGCGGGCCGGCGAGGGGCAGGCCTTCGGCGGCAATGCCGGTCATCACGCAAGGCACGCCGGCAGCGAAACTGTCGAGCACTTTGGCTTTTATGCCGGCCCCAAAGCGCAGCGGGGCCACGGTCAGGCGCACGCTGTCGAGCAACCCGTCGAGGTCGTTGGTGGGCCCGAGGATCTCCAGGCGCGGATCCAGCCCAGGCAGCCGCGCGGCGTGCCAGCCGTGGCCGGCGATGCGGCAGGTGATGGACGGATCCTGGGCCCAGACCAGCGGCATGATGTCGTGGGCCAGGACATACACGGCGTCGGCGTTCGGGGCATGGCCGAAGCTGCCGATGAAGGCTAGCCCATGCCGCTCAGCGAACCGCCGCCTGCCCGGCCGCGCGCCGACGGCGAACGGCACCACGTGCACGCGGTCGAAGCTGACGGCTTGGCGCAGCAGCTGTGCCTCGGCGGGGGAATGGGTCAGCACGATGTCGGCGCGTGCCGCCGCATGCGCCTCAATGGAGGCCAGCCTGCGGCTATAAGCCAGCAGTTCGGGCCGCCCCTCCACCTGCGACTGGCGGGCCAGCCGCACGTGGTGAAGGTCGGCGACGCTGTAGACGATCCGGGCCTTTGGCTGATACGCGCGTGCCAAGGCGAGGTAGCGGTCGGCACAGTCGTGCCGGTGCAGGTAGATCAGGTCGAAGCCGCTGGCATGCAGGCGCAGGACATCCTCGACGCTGCCGTAATAGGGCTGCCCGCACACGGCGATGCCTTCCTGTGCCAGCCCGGCGCGCGCTTCTTCCACGAGGCTGTCATCGGCTGCGGCGAAGCTGACGGCGAAGCCGAGGGCCGCAAGCGCACGCATGTGCGACAGGATGGCGACCGACCCACCGTCCCGGCCCAGGCAGGGCGCTTGCACGTCGATCACCAGCGCCTGTCGCCTGGCGGCTACGACCAGGTCCTGCGGCAGATCGGGTGCGGCCGGCCCCCAGCGGCGACGATGGCGAGCCAGCGCCTCGCGCTCCGCACGCAAGCCTTGGCGTGCCGCGCGGCGCTCCAGCAGGGTCCTGGTTTCACGCGCCAGTAGGGCGAGGCCGCGCTCCTCGGCCGCGTTACCATCGAGACCGGCGAACACGGCGGATAGCTGCGTCTGCGTGTCGGTATCGAGATCCCGCGGCGCCGGCAGGTGGATCGGCGAGTGCTGCAGCTCCGCACCATCCAGTTCGCGGATGACGCGGATCTCCTGCGCCTCCAGGCCGAGCAGCCCCGGCGGGATGCGGATGGCAAAGCCGTGACGCCCGCTGCCGATGCCCGCGGACCGCAGATCCCGCCGCAAAGTGTTGGCGAGCACCCGGGCGATGATGCGGCCGTTGGCCAGCGCCACCAGGCCAACCGAGCGATTGGGATTGGCGCAGTCCAGCGCCCAGCCGCCGATCTCGGTCCGGTTGACAACGTCGAGGTAGCCGCGCAGGGCGCCGGGCGACACCGGCCCGTCCTGCCCAGCCTCGTCCTGCCCAGCCTCGTCCTGTCCAGCCTCGTCCCGCCCGGCCTTGGGGGCGCCCTGCGTGGCAGTGGACACGGGCGCTTCCGGCTCCAGCGCTGGGCAGGCCAGCGCCGGCAGCACCCAGCCTTCCGCGCTGCGCAACTCGAAGACGTGGCGCAGGTCGGGGGCCAGCCTGCCCGGCAGGTAAAAGGCAAAGCTGTGCTTGCCGTCGCCGATGCCTGCACCGGCCAGATCGGCGCGGAACCGGTCGGCGACGACACGGCCGATCTCCACACCGTTGTCGAACACCGTGAGGCTGACACGCTGTTCCGAGGCGGCGCGATCCATCACCCAGCCGCCCAGCATCGAGCGGTCGACGACTTCGAGGTAGCCGGTCAGCCGGGCCGTCGCCGCCGTGCCGTCTGCGGCCAGCTGTTCAGCGCGACCGGCCAGACGGCGGCGGATGGCGTCGAGCTCGAAACCGTCCTCCACACGAGGGGCGCAGAACGAAGCTGGCACGCACAGCACGTCCGGGTAGCGGGCGTGGAAGTCGGCAACGTTGTGGAAGATGCCGCGGCTGTCGTCATCGACGAAACTCTCGGCAGCCGCACCTTCGGCAAAGATGATGTCGTGCGTATCGAGTTCCAGGTGAAAGTAATGCACCTCGTCCAGCACCCCGGATCTAACGATGGAGCTGTCATTCACGAGCAGCCCGGCCGGCACCAGCACGCCCTCCAGCCACATGCCGTGCTCGGGCGAGACGCGCAGTTCGCGCGTCGGCACGCCGTCGGCCAGCGATCCCGGCGCGAAACAGATCGGCCAGATGCTCGCATTGCCGGCGGCGAGCCAGCCGGCGTAGCTGCGATGCCCGATCCATTTGATCGGCCGTGCGCCGCCGGATCGGGTAAGGAGCACATCGCCGATGTTCAACTCCTCGACAATAACCTCGCCATGATCGGTCAGGATGCGGGTGCCGGCGGCAAAGCAAGTTGGCGTATCATCCACCGTGAGGATGGTCCCGCTTAGGCCGCCGGGTGCCGGGGCGAGATGGAAATACTCACCGGTATAGTCCCCGGCGAGCTGCAATGTGACGGTCTGATCGCCTTCCGTTATCGTCAACGTCGTGGTTTCGATGCTGGCTTCCGGCCTTGCGGCGGCCTGCACAACCTGGGAGAGCGTACTGGATGTTATCGTTCCTCCGCTGGTATAGATCAGACCGGCGAGATCGAGCATGCCGCCGCTCTCGATCAGCGTGTCGGTCGCCGTGCCCCCTGAAGACACGATCTCATAGCCACCGCTCGCGATCGTCGTGAAGTCGGTGCTGCCGCCGGCGAGGACATACTGCTTGGCGTTGTCACCGACATACGTTTCGGAGGCGACCGCACCGGAAAACAGGACCTGCGTCCCGTAAAGCATGGTGTCCGTCGCACTTCCTCCATCGAGGATATACTGCTCGCCGCCGGCAGCGACCATAGTGGAGCCAGCCGTGCCATTCGAATACACGTTCTCATAGCCACCGCTGCTTATCGTGGTGCTCGAGACGACGGCGCCGGAACTGATCAGTTGGGCGCCTCCAGCTTCGACGATAACACCGACCCCACGGGCATCGCCCATGAGCTCCTGAACACCGCCTCCATTGATGACGGTGTAAAAAGCGTGAGCGTTGTTGACGCTTAAAGCTTGATCAAAGCCCGAGACTATTTGAATACCACCGCTGTTGACCGAGGCATAGAAACTACCGCCGAGCTCGCCTACGATGTCTGTTCCACCGTCATATATCGTCGTGTAGTCGCCGACGGCAGTTCCCTCTAGCGTCTGGACGCCGCCGCTACTTATTGTCGTCGAAACGATCTTGGCCTCGAAGCCGGCGGAGAGCAAGCCGCCTGCGGAGATCACGGTACCGCTTGCCTTGCCGTCGTCATCCACGAGGAGGCTGCCACCGGAAAATAGTCGGGTATCGGTGGCCACCCCGTTTGAAGTATTGTCACCAACGAAGGCTTCGTCACCGACGCTCAGGACTGCACCGGCGCCGTATACGGTTGTCTGATCGGTGGTTCCGCCTGAACTCACGGTCTCGACGCCGCCGGACTCGACGATGGTAGCTTCGGCAAGACCCCCGTTGAAGACGTAGGTTGAACCGCCGGCGATCATCGTGGTGCCGTCGGTCCTACCGTCCGCGTTGACGACGAGCACCCCACCGGAAGCCACGACCGAGTATTCGGCCGCTCCCGCTGAGCCGACCTCGGCGAGGCCGCCCGAATTGATGACAGTATAGAAGCTTTCGCCCCCCGCGTAGGAACTCTCGATGCCGCCGTAGTTCAAGGTCGTGAAGTAGGTTGTACCTCCGTCGATATAGACCTGATCTCCATTCCCGAGCGTGAGACCGGTGCTCGTCTGACCACTCGACACGATGATGGTAGTCATAGCGTAAGCTCCTGACATAGATGGCAGGCACGATTACGGAAGACTAGGCGATCAAACGTTATAACAACCGACATCCTTCCTGAGATCAAGACAATCTTCGACGCTGGTAGACGAAGCTCCTGTCCCGGACACCTATGATGCGGCCGGCAACTGCAAGCCGACAGCGCGCAACGCGTCTTTGACCTGATCCGCCGTGATCGAGCGCGTGCACTCGAATGCGCGCTCGGTGCCCTTGTGCCGCGGGCACCAGAAGAAGTCCTTGTGGTCGAATAGGTGCCGGACGTCGTTCCAGCACGAGTTACAAACATGCCAGTTGATCACCCGACCCAGCGTCGTGAACTCGTTCATTGGATGGGTGAATCCCGAGATCATCACCACCGGGCAGCCGGTTGCCCAGGCCAGCCATGTCAGACCTGAGGACAAGCCGATGAAGGCGCTCGCATGACGCAGCCAACGCGCACGTTCCTCGAGTGGCCGTTCTCCGGTCTCATCTTCGGCGCCGTGCGGGATCTGCGTCCAGGCTAGGCCCGCGCCATGCACCGTCTTCAGGTCGATGCAGATGACCCGATAGCCATGCTGTTTCAGATGTCGCACCACCTCGAGCCAGCCGTGCGGGTTGCTCCATTTCTTGGCTTGCGTGCTGGCTTGTACTGCAATGCAGACATAAGGCTCGGCGATCGGGCGGCTCTCGTCCGGCAGGACGATCGTCGGCGCCTGCTCGGCCGGATCGACGCCGAGGATGTAGGCAGCGGTGCGGTGAAGCCCCACCTGACGAAAGTCGGTCGGCTGCCACTGGTTGGCGGCATCTTCGAAGAACAGGCCGATATTGTAGGTGGCGTAGAACCGCCCCGCCTCCACCTGTTCATGTGTCACGAAGCTGACGTGCGGATACGCCTCGCGGAACAGCGGGATAATGCCCTCGGCCATCGCGACGGTCAGCCTGCAGCCATGCACCTTCTGGAAGCGCACGGCGTAGGACAGCCAGCCGATGGTGTCTCCGAGGGTGCCGACCGGCAGGGTAACCAGCACCTCTCGGTCGCTCGCATCGTAGACATGCTGGAAAAGCATCGTGCCCGCGGCATCGCGCACCTCGATACCGAAGCGTACGAAGAAGCGCTTCGTGCTCTGCATCGTGACGCCGCCGCGCGCGACCTCAAACAGGATGTTGCCGGTGTTGGCGTCGCGCAGACGCGCACGGTAATCACCCTCGGGGAGGGCAAGCCTTGCACCAAGATTGAAGTCGTAGCGAATTCCCTGAATGGCCTGCTGTGTCGGCGTTCGGGCCGGCGGCGGAAAAGGCGACTTCAACGGGGGATCGGTCTGCCGCGAGGCAGAGGCTGGCTGAACCATGTCCGACTCAGTCTGCTTGTGGTCCGGTGCCTCCGGGTTCCTCAGGTCGGATCGTCCTGACGGACCGGAAACGATAAATGAAGGCTGTCCAACATTCTGTTTCATGGTCGCCATCCGATGTTCTGGACTGCCCATCTTCCAATTGTCGATATGCCGACGCCGACATGGCGGCAAGTCTCCGATATTGCCCTACATCCGCAACCTCGGCGGTGTCCTTGGCGCTCGCTTTCCACCTCTCGCTGGACCGCCGCCGCACCGATCCGCATCTCTACCTTCATAGTGGCGGTCAGTCTGGCCACATGGTCCACCACCGGCTGCTGCTCCGGCGCAACCGACAATACCGCAACTGCTCCTGGGCGCTCCCCCGCCCGCAGCATGGCGCGCACGCCGTCTTATACGAACCGCTGCTCTACGGCAGCACCAAAAGTCCGCAACTCGCTTACGACCTTCTTGTCCTGCTGCACAGCCCGCCAGGCCTCGGCCCAGTCCTTCTCGTCCGTCGCCGCGGCCACAGCGCCGATCGCCACCTCGGCCGGGGCGGACAGGCGCGGTAAATCGGTCACGTCCGCCATACGCTGCGCCTCGACACCCGTGCGGAAGGCCCGTTCCGCCTTAGCTTCGGCTGCGCGGATCCGCTCCAGGCTCGGCCCGATCGCATCAGCCGCGCGCTGCGCTGCCTCGCGGCCCGCGCGGGCCTTAGCACCCGCAAAAACCCCTCCTTGCCGCGCAGCTCGCCCAGTTGACGCGGGTCGGCCGAGATCCGGGCCGCAGCACTCGTCCATCCTTGGCTCTTCACCAACTCGTCCAGCACCGCCCGAGCCGCATGCGGGTCGCGGTAGGCGCCTCGCAGATAGCTCCAGCGCGCCTCCCGCTCTCGCTGCACCGCCTTGTCGGCCGCTACCACGGCTGCGATCTCGCCGACGCCGGCGCCGCGCCCAAGGCTGTCCTTGCCATCCGGGGACACGCGCGGCGGGATGAGCCATCCCTCGCCTGCACCCGGTGCGTCCTGTCCCGCCTGCGCCTGCACACGGGCAGGCCTCCCAGTCCTGGCGGCAACACCGGCGGCTGCCATCCGGTCCCAGAAGTCACGGGCTCGCTCGCGCGCACTGGCCGGCGCGGCAGGCGCCTGGTCCTGGCGCATGGCCTTCATCCCCCGCTGCTGCTCCTCTTGGCGCGGCCATAGCTCCGGCCTCAACTCGTCCGCCGCGGCCCACGCTACGGACGCCCCCCGCACCTCGCCACGGCCCATCTGCCGCGCAAGCTGGTGGGCATCCTTGGCGTTGTCCTTGGCCACGAACACCTGCGCGCTCTCGCGCTGCCGGGTCAGCGCCACGTAGCTCGCTGCCGCTCGCCAATGGTGCGTGTGCAGCAGATACGTGTGGTCCAGCGTCTGGCCCTGGCCCTGGCCCTTGTAGATCGTCCCCGCGTAGCCGTGCCGGAAGCCCTGAAACTCCGCAGCGGCCCATGTGACTTCCCGGCCCACCGCGCCGGCGGCGGCGTCCAGCCGCGCCGTGACCTGCCCGTTGTGCGCGTCGATGGGCTTGGGATTGCCCCGGTTTGGTGGACACCGCTGATGTTTCGCATGAGGTGTCCAGATGCCGCAGACCCGTCCTCCCTATGC
>CAXTOE010000109.1:0-8269 GCA_964245685.1 uncultured Acetobacteraceae bacterium
GCGCGGCACCGGCCAAGGGTGCGGCCCCCGCCAAGGCCGCGGCCGCCAAGCCCGCCGCGAAGAAGTAGCCGCGGCAGGATGCTGCTCTGGGTCGGGCTCGGCAATCCCGAGCCCGGCATGGCCAGGCAACGTCACAATATCGGCTTCATGGCGTTGGACCGGATCGCGCAGCGCCACGGCTTCACCCCCTGGTGCCGCCGCTTCAAGGGCGAGGTCGCCGAGGGGGTCATCGGGCGGCAGAAGATCCTGGCGCTGAAGCCGCTGACGTACATGAACGCCTCCGGCCTGTCGGTGCAGCAGGCAGCCGCGTTCTATAAGATCCCGGCCGGGTGCATCACCGCGCTGCACGACGAGCTCGACTTGGCGCCCGGCCGGTTGCGCGTCAAGCGCGGCGGCGGTGCGGCGGGACATAACGGCCTGCGCAGCATGGACCAAGTGCTCGGCACCCCGGAGTACTGGCGGGTGCGGCTCGGCATCGGCCATCCAGGAGCCCGCGAGCGCGTCACCGGTCACGTGCTGGGCGACTTCGCCAAGTCCGATCGGGCTTGGCTGGACATGCTGCTCGACGAGGTGGCGGAGGCGGCGCCGCTGCTTGCCGACGGTCAGCCGGAAGCGTTCATGACCCGGGTGGCGCTGCGTCTGGGCGAGGAGAGGGTCTGATGGGTTTCAACTGCGGCATCGTGGGGCTGCCGAACGTGGGCAAGTCCACCCTGTTCAACGCGCTGACCGCGACCGCGGCGGCGCAGGCGGCGAACTACCCGTTCTGCACCATCGAGCCGAACGTCGGCCGCGTCGCCGTGCCCGACCCCCGGCTGCAGGCGCTGGCGGCGATCGCCAGGTCGGCGAAGATCGTGCCGACCAGCCTGGAGTTCGTCGACATCGCCGGCCTGGTGCGCGGCGCCTCGCGCGGCGAGGGCCTGGGCAACCAGTTCCTCGCCAACATACGCGAGGTGGACGCGATCATCCACGTGCTGCGCTGCTTCGAGGATGACGACGTCACCCACGTCGAGGGGTCGGTCGATCCGGTGCGCGACGCCGAGACGGTCGAGACCGAGCTGATGCTCGCCGACATGGACAGCCTGGAGCGGCGCCTGCCGTCGCTGCAGAAGCGGGTCCGCACCGACCGCGAGGCCGCCGCCCAGGTCGCCCTGATGGAGCCGATCCTCGAGGCGCTGCGGCAGGGCCGGCCGGCGCGCTTCGCGATCCCGGCGGGACAGGAGGAGGCGGCGCGCCGGCTGCAGCTGATGACCTCCAAGCCGGTGCTCTATGTCTGCAACGTCGAGGAGGCCGCCGCCGCGAGCGGCAACGCCCGCTCGGAGCGCGTCCGCGCCAAGGCCGTCGAGGAGGGTGCGGCGGTGGTGGTGGTCTCGGCGGCGATCGAGGCCGAGGTCAGCCAGCTGCCGGAGGCGGACCGTCGCGAGTTCCTGGACGGCCTCGGGTTGTCCGACAGCGGGCTGGACCGGGTGATCGCGGCAGGCTACCGGCTGCTCGGCCTGACCACCTACTTCACCTGCGGCCCGAAGGAGACGCGCGCCTGGACCATCACGCTGGGCATGCGCGCACCGCAGGCGGCAGGGGTGATCCACAACGATTTCGAGCGCGGCTTCATCGCCTGCGAGACGATCGGCTACGAGGACTATGTCTCCTACAAGGGGGAGCAGGGTGCCAGGGAGGCCGGCCGGATGCGCGTCGAGGGACGCGACTACGTGGTCCGCGACGGCGACGTGCTGCTGTTCCGCTTCAACGTCTAGCGCCTGATCCGTCGCACAAACTTGTTCCGGTCGCACTTCGTTTACGTTTTGGATGGATAACTGGGATAAGAAGCTCCGTCACGTCTGATGGCCCGCATGCGCAACCAGACTGCCCCTGCGGCCGGCACCGCCTGCCGAGCCTCCGCCCGTCCCGTCTGCGTCATCCGGACGATCCTGCTGGTCGTCCTTCTCCTCGCGACCGCGGTTCGGCCGGCGGCATCGCAGAGCCTCGCCTTCCGCTCCTTCGGCGAGGAGAGCGGCCTGCTCGACGGCACCATCGGGTCCCTGGCACAGGACCGCGACGGCTTCCTGTATGCCGGCACCGAGAACGGCCTCTACCGCTATGACGGGCTGCGCTTCAGCCGGCTCGGACCGGCCGACGGTCTGCCGGCGAACGGCCAGGTCGAGGTGGTTCGCGCAGCGCCCGACGGTCATGTCTGGGCAGTGTTCACGGATCGGGTGTACCGGCTCGGGCCGGGCGCCACCATCTCCGCGGCTCTCGATTCGCGCCACGACGACGAGTACGGGCATCGCGCGGCCGGGCTCGGCTCCGACCTGCTGCTGATCCGCAACCACCGCCTGCTGCGCATCAGCCCGGAACTGCATCCGGCAGGCGGCGAGACCCTGTCCGTGCGGCCGCTGCTCGCCGACGCGGCGGCGGCGCCCGAGCACCATGCCGGGCGCGGAGCACCCGAGGACGGCTTCGACTTCGTCCAGGTGGAGCACGATCATGTGTGGGCGTCCTGCGGGCTGGCGCTCTGCCGGCTGGACCACGGCACCGTCGTGTTCGGCCCGAACTCCGGCCTGCCGGCGGATCGCTGGACCGCCCTGATCCGCGATCATGCCGGCACCATCTGGCTGCGCAGCCCCGGACGCATCGCCTCGCTGGCGCCGGGGGACACCCGTTTCCGCGTCGTCGAGGTGCCGGGCGGTTCCGGTCGCTTCGCGCGCAATCCTGGCCAGCTCGACCTGGTCGAGGACGCCGCCGGACGGGTGGTGACGCAGAGCGCGCACGGCTTGCTGGTGCACGAGCAGGGCCAGGGCCAGGGGCGCTGGGTCGTGCGCGACTACGAGGAGAGCTTTCCCTACTCCGCGGTCACCGCGATGCTGGTCGACCGCGAGGGCTCGCTGTGGATCGGCAGCAACGGCCGCGGGCTGGCGCGCCTGATCGGCTTCGGGGTGTTCGAGAGCTGGACGCGCGAGCAGGGCCTGTCGGACGACCAGGTCTGGAACATGAGCCGGGACGGCGGCGGCACCATGTGGGTGGCGGACGATTTCGGGGTCGATGCACTGCTCGACCATGCCGGCGGCGCGCCCCGGCCCGACGACGCGGCGTCGACGTGGCATTACCCGTTCCGTTCCTTCTCGCTCGCCCGGTCCGCGGCGGGCTGGCTGTGGATCGGCCGGCAGGATGGTGGCCTGGTACGACGCGATCCGCGCACCGGACGAACCGGGACGGTGGCGCAGCTCGCCCGGGTGCGCACCATGCTGCTCGATCCGGCGGGTCCGCTCTGGATCGGCACCAACGACGGACTGACCCGGATCGATCGTCCCGACGCGGCCGCGGTTCCGGCGGTCGCCCGCGAGACGCCGGTCGGGGGCCGCATCTTCGCGATGGCCTTCGACCGCGCCGGTGAGCTCTGGGTCCTGACCGAGAAGACCCTGTTCCACCGCGACCGGCTGCAGCGATGGCACCCGGTGCTGCAGACCGATCCGGAGGGCGGCTACCAGACCCGCTCGATGCTGTTCGCGCCCGACGGCACGCTCTGGCTCGGCAGCTTCACGACCGGCATAACCCGGCTGCACCTGGATCACGACGTGGTGGTCGGGCAGGACCGGTCGCCATCGGACCACCTTCTGTCCCTGGACGTCGAGATGATCTACGGCGACGCGGCCGGCCGGATCTGGATCGGCACCGACCGCGGCCTCGACGTGACCGACGGCGCGCATTGGCGTCACCTCGACGACCAGGATGGGCTGGTCGCGAACGATGTCGACGAGCACGCGGCTCTCACCGACGATGACGGCACCTCCTGGTTCGGCACGGTCAGCGGCCTGTCGCACGTGATCGACACGCGCGGGCTGTTCCGCCCGATCCGCCTGCATCCGACGATCACGCGTGTCGGCCTGGATGGTCCCGGGTCGACCTCGTCGCGGCCGACGGACGATCCTGTCCACCTGAGCTGGACGGGGGATCCGCTGGTGATCGACTTCACCGCGCTGGATTTCCGCTACGAGAGATCGATCCGTTTCCGCTATCGCCTGCGCGGCGTCGACCGGGACTGGGTCGAGACCACCGGCCGCGAGGCGCGCTATCCGAACCCGCCCTCCGGCAGGCTGGTGTTCGAGGTGAGTGCCGTCGATCCGATGCATCGGCTGGGTTCGCCTGCCGCCCGGCTGGTCATCAAGATGCGGCCGCCCTGGTGGAACACCTGGCCGATCTACGTCGCGGCGGCGGCTCTGGTGGTCGGCACGCTGGCGCTGCTGTGGCGGGCGCGGGTCAGCTACCTGATGGTGCGCCAGCGCCAGCTCGAGGCGCTCGTGCGCGACCGCACCCGCGAGATCGAGCAGGCTCGGCTGATCCTGTTCAAGCAGGCCACCTACGACGCCCTGACCGGGCTGCTGAACCGTTCGGCGGTCCTGGAGCAGCTGCGGCTGGCGATGGAGCAGGCGAGCGCGAACCAGACGCCGCTGGTGCTGGCGCTGCTGGATCTCGACCATTTCAAGTCCATCAACGACAGCTTCGGCCATCTCGCCGGCGACACGGTGCTGGGCGAGGTCGGCCGCCGCCTGCTCGCCAGCACGCGCGAGAGCGATCGGGCCGGCCGCTACGGCGGCGAGGAGTTCCTCCTCGTGCTGCCGGGACTGCGGCAGGGCACGTTCGAGCGCATGGAGGCGCTGCGCGAGGCGGTGTTCGCCGAGCCGATCCCTTTCGAGGACGGCGTGATCCGCATGACCTGCAGCATGGGCGTGACCTGGATGCAGCCCGGCGACGACGTCGTCTCGATGATCAGGCGCGCCGACGGTCTGCTCTACGCCGCCAAGCGCGACGGGCGCGACCGCATCGTGTTCGACCCCGCACTCGCCCTGGTCTGAGCCGCACTTGAGCCCTCAGCTGCGCGCGCGGAAACCTTCCAGCGCCACGTTGTGGCCGGCCCGCACCGCCACGGTGACGCCGCTGCCGGGCAGCACCCGGGTGTCCGGGGGCAGGCCGTCCATCGGCGGCGAGTCCGGCGCCTGCACCGCCAGCACCAGGAAGCCGTGCGCGGCACTCTGCTCGATCTCGGCGACCGTACATCCGGCGAACGGCGCGTCGGTCTCGACGATGATCACCTCGAGCTCGAGCCCGAGCTGCCGCAGGCTCGCGGAGGCCTCGCGCTGCGGTGCGCGCACCCGCTCGCTCAGTTCCGGGAACAGGATGATCTCGGCGATCCGCTCGGCGCCGATCTGTGTGGGCATCACCACCCGGTTGGCGCCGGCCTGCAGCAGCTTGCGCTCGGTCGCGGCCGCCTCGCCGCGGGCGATGATGTTCAGGTTCGCGTTCAGGCTGCGGGCACTCAGGGTGATGAAGACGTTGGTGGCGTCGTCTGGCAGAACGGTGGCCAGCACCGCCGCCCGCTCGATGCCGGCGCGTCGCAGCGCCTCCTCCTCCGTGGCGTCGCCGAGCAGGCAGAGATGACCTTGCGCCTGCACCTGTGCATGACGCAGTTCGTTGCGCTCCAGCACCACGAAGCGCTGGCGTCCGGCGCTCAGCTCGCGCGCCAGCATCAGACCGATGCGTCCGTAGCCGCAGATGATAACGTGGCCGCGCAGCTCTTCGATCTGGTTCTTCATGCGTCGTATGCCGAGGATCTGGTTGATCTGGTTGAAGGTGATGAACTGCACGAGCGCGCCGGTGACGAAGATCGTGCCGGAGCAGCCCAGCACGATCAGGCTCATGGTGATGACGCGCAGGCCCGGCGTGTCGATCGGCCGCACCTCGTTGTAGCCGACCGTGAACACCGTCAGGATGGTGAAGTACAACGCGTCGCCGAACGACCAGCCCCAATGCACGTAGGCCGCGATCGAGCAGGCCATGACCGCGAGCACGAAGCTCACCCCGCCGATCAGGTTGCGCAACGGTCTGCTGCCGTCCACGTCCGGCAGGATCGGCTTCACGGCGTGCGCAGCCTCAGATTGACAGTGCCGGTCCGACTGCGAAAGATGCCGCGATCCGCCTCGAGGGTGACATGCCGAAACCTGTCCTGGCCTGGCTTCCCGAGGCACGCGATTTCGGCGCCCGGATCAAGGCGCTGGAAGCGGATGCCGATGCCGCCTCCGGATCTTCCTGGTCCGCCCTGGTCTCGCTGGCGAGCCAGCGGCTGGATTTCCTGCGCACGGGACGGCTCGACGCCCTGCTGCGCCGGATGTTCCCCCACGCGCCGCCGGGCCTGCCGACGCGGCCGGTGCGGCTCGCGGTGCTCGGCTCGTCGACGACGCTGCATCTGCCGGCTCCGATCCGTGTCGCCGCCCTGCGCCGCAACATCCATGTGACCATACACGAGGCTGAGTACGGCCAGTATCATCAGGAACTGGCCGACGTCGAATCGGAACTGCACCGTTTTGGTCCGGACATCGTCCTGCTCGCCCTCGATGCGCGCCACCTCACCGAGGGCCTCGATGCGATGGCCGACGCGGAGGCCGCGCGCGCGGCACTGGAGGCGGTCCGGGCGCGGCTGCGGCGATGCTGGACCCTGGCGCGCGGGCTCGGCGCCGCGGTGATCCAGCAGACCGTGCTGCCGGTGCTGCCGCCGCTGCTGGGCAGCAACGAGCAGCGCCTGTTCGCCTCCCCCGCGCGCATGATCGCGCGGCTCAACGCCGCACTGCGCGAGGATGCGGACGCGGCCGGCGTGCACCTGCTGGCGCTCGACGAGGTCGCGGCCGTCGACGGCATCCTGGAGTGGCACGATCCGGTGCTGTGGCACCGCTCCAAGCAGGAGGTCACGCCGGTCGCCGGTCCCGCCTACGGCGACCTGGTGGCGCGGCTGCTGGCGGCGTTGCAGGGGCGGTCGAGCAAGTGCCTGGTGCTCGACCTGGACAACACGCTGTGGGGCGGTGTGATCGGCGATGACGGGCTGGAGGGCATCGTCCTCGGCCAGGGGTCGGCGCTGGGAGAGGCGTTCCTCGGCGTGCAGCGCTACGCGAAGTCGCTCGCCCGACGCGGCGTGATCCTGGCGGTGTGCTCGAAGAACGACGAGGCCAACGCGCTCGCGGCGTTCGAGGCCCATCCGGAGATGCTGCTGCGCCGGTCCGACATCTCGTGCTTCGTCGCCAACTGGGACGACAAGGCGGCCAACCTGCGGCGGATCGCGCGCGAGCTGAACATCGGCCTCGACAGCCTGGTGTTCCTCGACGACAACCCGTTCGAGCGCAACCTGGTGCGCGGGGAACTGCCGGAGGTCGCGGTGCCGGAGGTGCCGGACGACGATCCGGCGCTGATGCCGGCGATCCTGGCCGCGGCTGGCTATTTCGATGCGGTCGCGGTCACCGAGGAGGATCGCGTCCGCACCGCGCACTATGCCGCCAACCGCGAGCGCGCGACGCTCGAGTCCGCCGCCACCGACATGGCCTCCTACCTGCGCTCGCTGGAGATGCGGCTGGTCTGGCGCCGCTTCGACCGCATCGGCCTCGGCCGCATCGTGCAGCTGATCAACAAGACCAACCAGTTCAACTTGACCACGCGACGCCGCACCGAGGAGCAGGTGCTCGCCGTGATGGCCGATGCCCGTGCCTTCGGGCTGCAGATCCGCCTGCTCGATCGTTTCGGCGACAGCGGCATCATCGCGATCGTCATCGGCCGGATCGACGAGCAGCGCGACTGCCACATCGATACCTGGCTGATGTCGTGCCGGGTGCTCGGCCGCGGCGTCGAGCAGGCGACCCTCGCCCTGCTGGCGGAGCAGGCGCGAACGCTGGGCGCGCTCCGCCTGATCGGCGAATACCTGCCCACGGCGAAGAACGCCATGGTATCGGACCACTACCGCAAGCTCGGCTTCACCCGCAGCGGTCCGGAGGGAGAGGGCGCGCACACCGCCTGGCTGGCACTCGATGATTTCGTGTCGGGCGAGTGCTTCATGACCATCGTCGAGGGAGAGTGACGTGACCGACGCCGAGATCTACGCCGGCTTGACGGAGGTGTTCCACGACCCCATCGGCGACGACAGCCTGGTGCTGACGCCGCAGACATCGGCCGACCGGGTGCCAGGCTCGGACACCGTCAAGATGGTGAGCATCAACCTCGGCGTGGAGCAGCGCGTCGACGTCAGGCTGCGCTCGCGCGAGGTCGACAGGCTGAAGAACGTCGGCGATTTTGCCGAGCTGGTTAAGAGCAAGGCGGCCTGACGCTGCCCGGGATGCACGCCACCCCTGGCCCCTCGGCTGCGGTGCAGCCTCGCTTCGCGGCGATGGCCCGCGAGGCGCGCGAGGCGGCGCGCGTCCTGGCACGGGCGCCGGCGGCGCGTCGCGACGCCGCCCTGCAC
>CAXTOE010000110.1:0-8112 GCA_964245685.1 uncultured Acetobacteraceae bacterium
CCTCGGTCCAGAACAACCTGCCGAACGCGAACGCGAGCCAGAGCCAGAACGGCAGCCAGGACGACAAGCAGGACGAGGTCAGCAACTACGAGATCGGCAAGACGGTGCGCACGGTCGTGCAGGATCAGCCGCGTATCGCGCGCATCAGCCTGGCGGTGATGGTCGACGGCAAGGTCGAACGGGGCGCGGACGGCAAGCCGTCCTGGAAGCCGCGCGATCAGGCGGAGCTTGATCAGATCGCGACCCTGGTCAAGAGCGCGATCGGCTTCGACGGCAAGCGCGGTGACACCGTGAGCGTCGTCAGTATGCCCTTCACGGCGCCCGCCGAGGATCTCGTGCAGGTGGCCGGGCCTGGGCTGCTGGGCCTGCACTTCACCCGCGACGACGTCATGCGCCTGGGTCAGACCGGTCTGCTCGGCCTCTTCGTCCTGCTCGCCCTGCTGTTCGTGGTCCGACCCATGGTGATGCGCCTTACCGGGGCGACAGGCGCGGACGCGGACGGCGTCTTGGCTGCCGGGACCGGCGCCGGACTCGCCTCCGACGTGCGGTATCCGGGCCTCAACGCCCCGAAGGCCGGCGCAGCTCCTGCAACCGGCACCAGCCTGGCGTTGCTGCCGGGTCCCGGAGACGGTGCCGGCGCAGGATCGGACGAGAGCATGATCAGCATCGCCAACATCGACGGCAGGCTGCGTGCGTCCTCGATCCGCCAGATCGTCGACCTGGTGAGCAAGCATCCCGAAGAGAGCCTCTCGATACTGCGCGGCTGGCTTGGTCATGAGCAGGAGGTCGGCTGACATGGCAGGCAAGACGATCACGTCATCGATGACCGGCGCCGAGAAGGCCGCCTGCCTGATGCTCGCACTCGGCGAAGAGCAGTGCTCGAAGCTGTTCGAGATGATGCACGAGGAGGAAATCAAGGAGATCTCGTTCGCGATGACGCAGCTCGGCAGCGTGCCGGCTGAGATCGTCGAGGATTTGTGCGTCGATTTCTCGAGGAACATCGGCTCGGCCGGGATGCTCGTCGGCAGCTACGACAGCACCGAGCGGCTGCTGCAGAAAACCCTGTCGCGCGAGCGCGCGAGCCAGATCATGGAGGAGATACGCGGGCCGGCGGGCCGGACGATGTGGGACAAGCTGGGGAACGTCAACGAAGGTGTGCTGGCGAACTATCTCAAGAACGAATACCCGCAGACCGTCGCGGTCGTCCTGAGCAAGGTGAAACCGGACCATGCGGCCCGTGTGCTCGGCCTGCTGCCGGACGGCTTCGCGATGGAGGTGATCATGCGCATGCTGCGCATGGAGAGCGTGCAGCGCGACGTCCTCGACAGCGTCGAAAAGACGCTGCGTTCCGAGTTCATGTCCAACCTGGCGCGCAGCACCCGTCGGGACAGCCACGAGCTGGTGGCGGAGATCTTCAACAACCTCGATCGGCAGGTCGAAGGACGCTTCATGTCCGCGCTGGAGGATCGCAATCGTGACGCCGCCGAGCGTGTCAAATCGCTCATGTTCACGTTCGACGACCTAGGCCGGCTGCCGGCGGACTCGATCCAGAAGCTCATGCGGGTCGTCGAGAAGAACAAGCTGCCGATCGCGCTCAAGGGCGCGCCCGAGAATATCCGCAACCTATTCCTGTCGACGCTCTCCGAGCGTGCCGGCAAGCTGCTTCGTGACGAGATCGCAACGCTCGGTCCGGTGCGACTGCGGGACGTGGACGAGGCGCAGGGCGCCATCGTGGCGCTGGCGAAGGATCTCGCGCAGCAGGGCGAGATCGAGATAAACGACCACAAGGACGAGCAGATGGTGCTCTGAGATGATGCGCAAGCATGCACTCCCGCTGGCCATGTCCGGAGTCCTCTACGCGGAAGATTTCGATGAGCCGCTGCTGCAGGCCGCACCCCCGCCACCGGCATCGGTGAAGGCCGCAGCCGAGCCTAAAACGATCGTGCCAAGCTTCACGCTCAGCGAGCTGCGTGCGGCTGCCGAAGAGGCGCACCAGAGAGGGAGGGACGAGGCGCTGCGCGAGGTCGCCACCTCGATGCAAAGTCAGCGCAACCTCGTGGCCGCCAACCTGGCCAAGCAGCTTGCCGCGACGCAGGAGCAGTCCGCGCGGATCGTCGAGCAGGCGTTGAGCATGATCGCGCGCACGACGCTGTCGCTGCTTTCGGTGGCGTTGCCGGCTCTCTGTGCCGATCACGCGGAAGGCGAGCTACGCGCCTTGCTGCACCGGATCGTGCCGCCGATGCGGCAGCAACCGGAGCTGCAGATCCGCGTGCATTCCTCCCTGCGTGACGTGCTGGAGGAAGAGACCAGGGCCATGCTGGAAGGCTCCGGCACCTCCGTCACCTGGGCCAGCTCCAGCAAGCTCCTGCCCGGCGACATCGCGATCTCCTGGCAGAATGGCGGCGCGCTTCGCGATACCGCGTCGACCTGTGACTACATCCGCGATGCAGTGCTCGCCCTGTTCGAGGCCGGACACGAACCCGTACCGGAGGCCTACGATGTCCAACGAGATTGATCTGACCGAGCTGTCGGAGGTTCCGCTCGGACAGGAAGCGTCCTCTTCGCGCAACGCGCATGATCTAGGCGCCGTCTACGATATTCCGGTGACGGTCAGTGCGGTGCTCGGCAAGAGCACGATGCAGGTGAGCCAGCTGCTGAAGCTCGGACGCGGCGCGGTGGTCGAGCTCGATCGCAAGATCGGCGAGGCCATAGACATCTATGTCAACAACCGGCTGGTGGCGCGCGGCGAGGTCGTGATGGTCGGAGAGAACCGGCTGGGCGTCACCATGACCGAGATCGTCAAGGCGGACCGGGGCATCTGACATGCGCGTCCTGATCATCGGTTCGCTGGCGGGTGAGCTCGGCAAGGCAGCATCCATCGCGGTGGCACGCGGGGTCCGCCTCGATCAGGCCGACGACGTCGCCGCCGGCATCGTCCGTCTTCGCAACGATGCCAGCGTGAACCTCGTGCTGTGCGAGATCGACCAGCAGATCGCGCTCCTGGTGCGCTCGCTGGCACTCGAGCGGATCGCGGTGCCGGTGATCGCCTGCGGGCTGGAGAACGATCCCGAGGCGGTGTTGCAAGCGGTGCGTGACGGGGCCCAGGACTTCCTGCCGCTGCCGCCCGATCCGGAACTGATCGCCGCCATGCTGGAAGCCGCATCCGGCGACGGCCATACGATGGTCGCGCGCGACCCTGTCATGCTGGCGATGCTGCGGCGTGCGGACCAGGTCGCGCGGGCGAACGCCTCGATCCTGATCACGGGCGAATCCGGCACCGGCAAGGAAGTCATGGCGCGGCATCTCCATCGTCGCTCGCCGCGCGCCCAGGCGCCGTTCGTGGCGCTGAACTGTGCGGCGATCCCGGAGCATCTCCTGGAGTCCGAGCTGTTCGGACATGAGAAGGGCGCCTTCAGCGGCGCCGCCGGACGACGGATCGGCAAGTTCGAGGCGGCGGATGGCGGCACGCTGCTGCTCGACGAGATCAGCGAGATGGACGTGCGTCTGCAGGCCAAGCTGCTGCGCGCCATCCAGGAGCGCGAGATCGACCGGCTCGGTGGTTCGGCGCCGGTCCGGGTGGACGTGCGCATCCTCGCGACGAGCAACCGCGATCTCGCCGCGGAAGCCGCCGCAGGCCGGTTCCGCGCCGACCTCTTCTTTCGGCTGAACGTCGTAAACTTGGTGTTGCCGCCGCTGCGCACGCGCCTGGCGGATATCCCGGTGCTCGCGGAACATTACCTCCGCCACTACAGCGAGGCGAACGGACTTCCGCCACGACACCTGAGCGAGGAGGCGCTCGCCTGCCTGTTCCGTCACGACTGGCCGGGGAACGTCCGTGAGCTCGAGAACCTGATGCACCGCGCCGTGCTGCTGGCGGAGTCGGCGACGATCGACGCGGGAAGTCTCGACCTGCCGCACCGCGGTGGCACCGCGCCATCGGACCACGCGTCGCATCCGGAGGTCGCGCGTGACAGCGGCGGCGTCAGCGGCCTGGTCGGGCGTCGCATGGACGAGGTCGAGCAGGCGCTGATCATTGAGACCCTGCACCATACCTTCGGCAACCGGACGCACGCGGCCACGATCCTCGGCATCTCCATCCGGGCGCTGCGCAACAAGCTGCGCGACTATGCCGGCCAGGGCCTCACGGTGCCTCCGCCTCCGACCGGCTGGGCGGCCTGATCGATGAGCGGGACCACCCTGGACGCAAGCGCGCCGAAGGCCGGTATCGCCGCCTGGAGAGGCAAGCTGCGGCTCTACGCGCCCGGCACCGACATCGGCCTGGCGCTGGGTGTGGTCGCGCTGCTGTCGGTGCTGGTGTTGCCGCTGCCGACCTTCGTCCTGGATCTCGGCCTGTCGCTGTCGATCACCGCCTCGGTCCTGGTGCTGATGGTCGCACTGTTCCTGCAGCGCCCACTCGACTTCACCTCCTTCCCGACCCTGCTGCTGCTGACAACGCTGCTTCGCCTGTCGCTCGAGGTCGCCACCACCAGGCTGATCCTCAGCCACGGCCACGAGGGTCCACTCGCGGCCGGTCACGTCGTCGCCGCGTTCGGCGGCTTCCTGATGGGCGGTGACGTCGTGATCGGGGTGATCCTGTTCGCCATCTTGCTGGTGGTGAACTTCATGGTGATCACCAAGGGCTCGGGGCGCATCGCCGAGGTCGCCGCCCGGTTCAGCCTCGATGCGATGCCCGGCAAGCAGATGGCGATCGACGCCGAGCTCTCGGCCGGCGCGATCACCGAGAAGGTCGCCCGGCTGCGACGGCGCGAGCTGGAAGAAGAGAGCGGCTTCTACGGAGCCATGGACGGTGCGGCGAAGTTCGTCCGCGGCGACGCCATCGCCGGCCTGCTGATCACGGTGATCAATATCATCGGCGGCCTCGCGATCGGCCTGATCCGACACGGCATGGCGTTCTCGGATGCTGCGGCAACCTTCACCACCCTGACCGTCGGTGACGGGCTGACCTCCCAGATACCGGCGCTGCTGGTGTCAACCGCATCGGGCATCGTGGTGACCAAGGGAGGCACCGAAGGTGCGGCGGACGTCGCACTGGTGCGCCAGCTCGCAGGCAATCCGAAGCCGATGGCGCTCGCCGCCGGGGCGGCCCTGGTGCTGGCGCTGATGCCCGGGCTGCCGACCCTGCCGTTCCTGGCACTCGGCGGCCTTGCCGGCGGCGGGGCGTGGCTGCGCTACAAGACGCCCGCCGCATCCACCGATCCGGATCCGGCCACGATCGTCTCCGCCACGCCGTCCGAACCTCCGATCACGGACGCCATGCGCATCGACATGATCCGGCTCGAGCTCGGCTACGGCCTGCTGCCGCTGGCCGGCGGTGAGACGCCGCGTCTGACCGAGCAGATCAAGGCGCTGCGTCGGACCATCGCCCAGGAGATGGGCTTCGTGCTGCCGCCGGTGCGCATCCAGGACAACATGCAGCTCGGCCCGGACGCTTACCACATCCGGATCAAGGAGATCACGGCGGGCCGCGGCGAGGTCCGGCCGACGCGCCTGCTGGTGATGGATCCCAAGGGGGGCGTGCCGGATCTGCCCGGCGAACGCACCACCGAACCGGCATTCGGTCTTCCCGCCCTTTGGATCGACACCGCGCACCGTGAGCAGGCGCTGTTCAAGGGCTGCACCGTGGTCGATCCCGCCAGCGTGCTGAGCACGCATCTGACCGAGGTGGTGCGCGAGACCATGGCCGAGCTGCTCTCCTACACGGAGACGCAGAAGCTGCTGGACGAGATGCCGCGCGAGCAGCAGAAGCTGGTGGCGGACCTGATCCCGTCGCAGATCTCCACCGGCGCGATCCAGCGCGTGCTGCAGTCGCTGCTGGCCGAGCGGGTCTCGATCCGCGACCTGCCGACCATCCTCGAGGGGGTGCAGGAAGCCTGCGGCAGCGGGCTGCGCGCGGTGCCGCTGATCGTGAGCCACGTGCGCATGCGCCTCGCCCGACAGATCAGCGATGCCCATGTCGGACCGGCCGGGTACGTGCCGCTGATCACCCTGACGCCGCAGTGGGAAGCGGCGTTCCTAGAGAGCCTGGTCGGGCCTGCGGAGGACCGGCAGCTGGCGATGGCGCCGTCGCGGCTGAACGAGTTCATCGGCAAGCTGCGCGCGGCACTGGACGCCGCCGCCGCGCACGGCGAGGCACCGGTCATCCTGGTCAACGGTGCGCTGCGCGTCCCGATGCGCTCCATCGTGGAACGGCTGCGGCCGTCGAGCTCGGTCCTGTCTCAGGCCGAGATCTCGGCCCGGGTGCGCATCCGCACGCTGGAGTCGATCTGATGCCGCGCCGAGCCGGGGCATCCCCGCATGCGCATTAGGATCTTCCGCGCCTCCACCCTGGCGGCCGCGATGGCGCAGATACGCGCCGAGCTCGGGGCCGACGCGTTGATCCTGTCGGACCGCGTCCGCGACGGCTTCGTCGAGGTGACCGCGGCACTCGAGATCAACGATCCGCCGGAGCTGCGTGCGCCCGCGCAGCCGAGATCGGCCGCCGAGGATCTCGAGCCTTTCGTCCGGCCGTCGCGCGCCAGGACGGCGCCGGTGCCGCATGATGCGCCGTCGCCGACGTCGCCGAGGCCCGTCGGGCAGAACTCCCTGGAGATGACGCTCGCCTGGCACGGACTGCCGCCTGCCCTGATCGCGCTGCTGACGGCAACGTCGATAGAGCAGGCCTGCACGCGGACCTTCCGCTACGCACCGCTGCCGGTCGGCGCCGAGGACGATCCGCTGCTGCTCGCAGGTCCACCCGGAAGCGGCAAGACGCTGACCGTCGCGCGTCTGGCGACCCGCCTGGTGCTTGCCGGGCAGCAGCCCATGGTCATCACCGCGGACGGAAAACGTGCCGGTGCCGTCGAGCAGCTCGCCGCCTTCACCCGCCTGCTCGGCCTCACCCTGGTGGCGGCCAACACGCCGCAGATGCTGAACCGCGCACTGGGGCACAGGGAGCCGGGGCAGCCGGTGCTGATCGATGCACCAGGTCTGGAACTGGAGGATCCGGATCAGGCGGAGACGCTGCAGGGCTTGCTCGCCTCGTCCGGCGCGGCCATGGCGCTGGTGCTGCCGTGCGGTCTCGATGCCAACGAGGCGCAGGAGATCGCGCGCGCCCATGCCGCCCTGGGGGCGCGGACGCTGGTGGCCACCCGTACAGATCCCTCGCGACGGCTGGGCGGCGTCCTCTGCGCGGCCGCGGCGGCAAAGTTGACGCTCTCGGAAGCCGGTATCGGCAGCGGCGCCGCGGACGGCTTGGTTTCCTTGACACCGGCCTTCCTGGCCGAGCGGCTGCAGCGGATGGGCGGATCCCCATCGACCGCGCCAGCGCGACGCGCGACGCCGCCGGTCAGTCCGACATCCCATGAGGTCGAGCCGGCTGCCCCGCCACGCTTCGTCTTGCCTCATCACATCGCAGCTCAACGACGCGCTGCGTCCAGCTCGTGAGCGTCTGCCCATGACCATCGTCCTCGACAGCCTGCCGCATTCGCCTCCGAGCGCCGAGGCGGGACACGTGATCGCGATCGCCTCGGGCAAGGGAGGCGTGGGCAAGACCTGGCTCTCGATCACGCTGGCGCACACCCTCGCGGGGCGCGGTTCACGGGTGCTGCTGTTCGACGGCGATTTCGGCCTCGCCAACATCGACATCCAGCTCGGCTTGACCCCGACCCATGACCTGTCCGACGTCGCGTCGGGACGCCTGCAGCCGGGGGATGCGATCACCTCCTACGCGGGACCCGGCGGTGACGGTCCTGGCTTCGGCATCCTGCCCGGGCGCTCGGGCGCGTTGGTGCTGTCCAGCCTCACCGTGCCGGCCCTGGACGCGATGCTGACCGAGCTGCGCGAGCTCCCGGCCTACGACACGCTCCTGCTCGATCTCGGCGCCGGCATCGATCGCGTGACCCGCCGCCTCGCCGCCTGGGCGGACACGCTCCTCGTCGTCACCACCGACGAGCCTACTGCCCTGACCGACGCCTACGCGGTGCTGAAGCTGCACGCGAGGGATCGCCAGGTCCTGGCCGAAGATGATTTTTTGATGGAGTATGCGAGCATCTTGTTCAACAAGTATTCCTGCGTCGGCAGCGGCGAACGCGCCTACGCGACCCTCGCGAGAGC
>CAXTOE010000111.1:0-750 GCA_964245685.1 uncultured Acetobacteraceae bacterium
GATCGGACCGGGCTGGGAGACGTCGGCGCTGCCGGTATCAGGCTCGCCGTCATTCTCGGTCTTGCTGCTGTCGCCGTGGGCCGAGAGCGTGGCGAGCTGCATCGGGCCCTGGTCGACGAGTTGCGCCGCGTCGGCGACCGGGCTCGTGCCGCCAGGCACCATGCCGGCGTTGGAGAAGCCGTGTTCGACCTCGGCCATCGGGCTGAAATAGGCGGCGATGCCACGACGCTGCTGGTCCGTGGTCGCGTTCAGCAGCCACATCAGCAGGAAGAACGCCATCATCGCGGTCACGAAGTCGGCGTATGCCACCTTCCAGGCGCCGCCATGATGGCCCCCTTCGATGATCTCTTCCCTGCGGACGATGATGCTGGGACGAGACTTGCGCGGATCGCCGGATCGTTTGCCGCCCCCCGTGCCCGCCATGCGCCGCCCCCTGAGTCGCCGGAGGGCATGGTGGCGCAGGCGAGTTAAGCGACTCCTAACGTCTGGGGGATGGCAGCCGGACGAGTTGGGCGCGCAGGGCTTCCGGCAGTCCGGCACGCACGGTGACGCGATAGACGCGGTAGCTCTCGGCGATCCGCCCGCCACGACCGCGACGCACCTCGCCCATGGCAACAGCGTTCGAAAACAACTGCTTGTCGGGGAGGCCCTGGCGTCGCAGCGAGCGCAGCAGCAGTCCGGTGGTGCCACCGACATCCGGGTGCGGCAGGACGAACAGACGCCAGCGCGGCTCCGCGGCGAGCACTCGGT
>CAXTOE010000111.1:760-7028 GCA_964245685.1 uncultured Acetobacteraceae bacterium
GGTCGTGTGGTAACGAAAACGCGAGTTCGCTGGCGAGGCCGTACTCGTCGGCGACGATGAATGCCGCGGTGGGACGATCGGCACCGGCGAGTGCGGCCACCTGATCGGCCAGGCTCTGCCAGCCGGCCAGCCTTACCAGCGTGATGTCGAGCTTGCGCGGCAGCGACACCGGCGCCGCCGCCGACTGCACGTAGACGAGGGCGGTGAGCACCAGGCCGCAGGCCGCGGCAGTGCGCCACTGCCACCGCAGCGATGTCGCCGCGATCGCGCAGGCAGGATAGAGCAGGCCGGGCCAGTTAGACTTCACCCGTTCGCCCAGCGCGTTCTCGATGAACACAAGCGCCGCCGGCAGCGTCACGAACGCCAGGAGGGAAGATCCGACGGGCCCGGACCAGGGGTGGCGGACGATCCGGCCCATGCCGCACAGGAACAGGACGAAGATCAGCGGCGTCGCGAGGCCGACCTGGCCGCCGAGCAGCTCGGCCAGGTAGCGCACGGCGTCGGCCGGGTGCCACGCGGCGGTGCGACCGCCCTGCTTCAGGAAGCTCGCCCAGCCATGCGCGGCGTTCCACCACAGCACCGGGAAGAACAGCAGCAGCGCGATCAGCCCGGCGAGCCAGGGCCACGGCGTGCGCAGCCAACCGCGTCCCCCTCGCGTCGCGATCAGCCAGAGCGCCAGGCCGGCGCCGGGAAGCAGGACGGTGTACTTGCTGTCCAGCGCCAGCCCGATCGCGAGTCCGGCCGCCAGCCACCACCGCCCGTCGCGCGTCGCGATCACCCGGCCCAGCGCAAACAGTCCTGCCGTCCAGAAGAACAGCAGCGGCGTGTCCGGCGTGATGGTCACCGCACCCACGCCGAGCAGCAGGGTGGCATTCAGCAGCACCGCGGCCACCACCGCGCGGTGGTGGCGTGGCGCTGGTGCCGCGTCGATCAGATCGATGCAGGCCGCCGCCAGCAGCAGCGTGCCGCAGCCGGCGGCGAGCGGCGAGAGCAGGCGCGCGCCCAGCGAGGTATCGCCGAGCAGCCACGTTCCGGCGCGGATCCACAGTGCCGTCATCGGCGGATGGTCGAGGTAGCCCGTCGCCAGGGCGCGTGACCAGGTCCAGTAATAGGCCTCGTCGGGGGAAAGCTCCGAGCTGCCGGCCACCAGCAGGCGCAGCGCGGTGAGCAGCCCCAGTGCCAGCAGCCATCCGGCGAGCCGCAGCCTGTGCCGCGGCTCGACCCGCATCAGCGCATGCGCCAGATCAGGGTCGAGGAGACGGCGTAGTTCCACACCACGCTGATCGCGGCACCGGCGGCACCGGCGGAATCCCAGCCGCGATGGGTGGCGACGAGCGCGGTCGCGATGCCGACATTGGCGATCGCACCCATGCCGCACACCAGCATGAACACGGTCAGGCCGACCCACAGCCTGCGGCCGCGCAGCCGGCGATCGCGGTAGGTCAGGGAGTTGTTGAGCGCGAAATTGGCGACCATCGACACCAGGGTCGCCACGATCTGGGCGGCGGCGAAGCCCGACCCGCCCAGCCGCGCCACGTCCAGCACCGCGAGATTGACCGCGACACCCACCGCGCCGACCAGGGCGAAGGCGAGGAAGCGCATCGGCAGCAGGCCGTATGCCGCCTTGTCCAGCAGCATGGCGACGAATTGCACCAGCACCAGCGCGTCCAGCTTGCTCTCGCCGGCGGCGCGCTCCTTGAAGTGGCAGGGCACCTCGAGCACCCGCGGCGGCCGCGGCGCGCTCAGGATGAGGTCGAGCAGGATCTTGAAGCCGGTGGCGCTGAGCCGGGGCGACAGCTGCTCGAAGTAGGCGCGGCGACAGGCGAAGAAGCCGCTCATCGGGTCGCTCAGGCGCACCGGCAGCACGGTCTGCGCCAGCCGGATGCCGAGCTCCGACAGCCGTCGCCGCCAGGGTGCCGACAGCCCCTCGCTGTCGCCGCCGCGCACGTGCCGGCTGCCGATGGCGATGTCGCAGCGCCCGTCCCGCACCGCGTCGACCATCGAGCTGAGCCGCGTCTCGTCATGCTGCAGGTCGCCGTCCATCACCGCGATGATCTCGGCCGACGAGGCCAGCACGCCCTCGATCACGGCCGACGACAGGCCGCGCCTGCCGATGCGACGGAGCCCGCGCACGCGCGGATCGACGGCGGCCAGGGCGCGGATCTCCGTCGCGGTGCCGTCCGGGCTGTCATCATCGACGAACAACACCTCCCACCGTCGTCCGACGAGCGCGACGTCCAGGGCGGCCACCAGCGGACGCACGTTGTCGCGCTCCTGGTAGCAGGGCACCACGATGCTGAGCTGCGGGGCATCCGAGAGCACCGGCGCGGAAACCGTCATGGCGGGCGCGGACATGTGCCTCAGCGGGAGTCGATCGGCACGCCGGCGAGGTCGCGGCTGGTGCGGATGGTCTGCAGGGTCTGCACGCGACTGACATGCGTCGCCTCGGTGAGGCGCCGGGTGAGCTGGTTCTCGTGCGCGGTGTCGCGTGCCATCAGGCGCAGCAGGAAATCGCCGCCGCCGCGGATCATGTGACACTCGCGCACTTCCGGCCAGTCCGCCACCATCGCCTCGAATCCTGCCAGCACCGCGTCGCGCTGGCTGTCGAGGCCGATCAGCGCGAAGAACACGATCGGCCAGCCGAGCAGCTGCGGGTCGCTGTCGCCGTGATAGCCGCGGATCACGCCCATCTCCTCCAGCCGTCGCACCCGGCGCAGGCAGGGAGGCGCCGAGATGCCGGCACGACGGGCCAGCTCGACGTTGGTGATGCGGCCGTCTTCCTGGAGCTCGGCCACGATCCGCCGGTCGATGGCGTCAAGCTCGGTCACGCGAGTCGTGTCCATCATCTGTTCGGGGGTCATCCTCGGCGCGAGCATATAGGGCAGCGGCAGGAAAGCCGCAAAGCCGCGCGAAACGCATGGGCGGGGTCGCGGATCCAGGCATCTTGCTTGCACCGCCGTGAATCCGACCGATATCCTCGCTTTCCCGAGAGGGCAGACCGACACAATGACCGATACGATTTCGACCGACGTGCTGGTGATCGGCGCCGGACCGGCCGGCTATACCGCGGCCATCTACGCGGCGCGCGCCAATCTGAAGCCGGTGCTGGTCGCCGGCCTGCAGCCCGGCGGCCAGCTCATGATCACCACCGACGTCGAGAACTATCCGGGCTTCGCCGACGCGATCCAGGGCCCCTGGCTGATGGAGCAGATGGCCGGTCAGGCCGAGCATGTCGGCACCCGCATCATCCATGACCTGATCATGGAGGCGAACCTGGCTGCTCCGCGTGCCCCGGGAGCGCCGTTCCGGCTGGTCGGCGACTCCGGCGACGTCTATCTCGCGGGCAGCGTCATCATCGCGACCGGGGCCCAGGCGCGCTGGCTCGGCTTGCCGGCAGAGAAGAAGCTGCAGGGAGCGGGCGTCTCCGCCTGTGCCACCTGCGATGGCTTCTTCTATCGCGGCCGGCGCGTCGCCGTCGTCGGCGGCGGCAACACCGCGGTCGAGGAGGCGCTCTACCTCACCCACCACGCCGACCACGTGACCCTGATCCACCGTCGCGACCGGCTGCGCGCGGAGAAGATCCTGCAGGACAGGCTGTTCTCCCATCCCAAGGTCTCGGTGATCTGGAACAGCGTGGTGGAGGACATCACCGAGACCGGGACACCACCGGTGGTCGGCGGCCTGCTGCTGCGCGACATCGTCACCGACGCGCCGTCCCGCCTCGCGGTCGACGGCGTGTTCGTGGCGATCGGGCACACCCCCAACACGTCGGTGTTCCGCGACCAAGTGGCACTCGACGAGGAGGGCTACGTGATCACCCGGCCGGGCACGACGCAGACCTCGCTGCCGGGCGTGTTCGCCGCCGGCGACGTGCAGGACAAGGTGTTCCGCCAGGCGGTGACCGCCGCCGGCACCGGCTGCATGGCGGCACTCGAAGCAGAGAAATACCTGGCGGAGCGGCACTCCACCCATGTTCTGGCCGCCGCGTGAACGCGGCGGCCGGGCGCGGCCACATGACCCGGAAGTGAGCAGCGCAGCATGAGCATGGACTGGGACAAGCTCCGCATCTTCCACGCCGTGGCGGAGGCAGGCAGCTTCACCCATGCCGGGGACGTGCTCAACCTCAGCCAATCCGCGGTGTCGCGGCAGATCTCGGCGCTGGAAGAGGCGCTGCAGGTACCCTTGTTCCACCGCCACGCGCGCGGGCTGATCCTGACCGAGCAGGGCGAGGCGATGAACCGCACCGTCCGCGAGGTGTTCGCCAAGCTGGCGATGACGGAAGCGCTGCTCACCGAGAGCAAGGAGAAGGCGGCCGGGCGCCTTAAGGTGACCACCACCACCGGCTTCGGCAGCATGTGGCTGACCCCGAGGCTTCCCGCGTTCCTGCGCACCAACCCCGACGTCAGCATCACGCTGATCCTCGAGGACGGCGACCTCGACCTGGGCATGCGCGAGGCCGACGTCGCGATCCGCATGCATCCGCCGCGCCAACCCGACCTGGTGCAGCGGCATCTCGCCGACATCCATATGCCGGCCTGCGCCTCGCCCGCCTACCTGGAGGCAGCCGGCACGCCGTCCGGCCTCGACGAGCTCGACGAGCACAAGCTGGTGCTGTTCGGCTCGTACCAGCCGCCGGCGCCGGACGTCAACTGGCTCGCCACCGCCGGCAAGGTGAACGGGCAGAAGCGCAGCTCCACCTTCGAGGTCAACAACTTCGCCGCGATGGCGGATGCGATCGAGGCCGGGCTCGGGATCGGCTCGCTGCCGCACTACATCGTCAACGAGCGGCCCGGCCTGAAGAAGGTCCTGTCGCAGGTGAAGTCGCCGGTGATCGAGGCCTACTTCGTCTATCCCGAGGAGCTGCGCACCTCCAAGCGGGTCGCCGTGTTCCGCGACTTCCTGCTCACCGAGATGCCGTCGCGCGGCTAGCTGCGAGCAGCAGCGCGCTCTAGACCCGCCCGTACTCGTCCTCGATCCGGACCACGTCGTCCTCCTTGAGGTAGGAGCCCGACTGCACCTCGATCAGGATCAGCGGAATCCGCCCCGGGTTGCCCACCCGATGCTCGCAGCCGAGCGGCAGGTAGATGCTCTCGTTCTCCCGCACCAGCACCTCCTCGCCGTCGCGCACCACCAGGGCCACTCCTGCCACCACGATCCAGTGCTCCGCCCGGTGGTAGTGCTTCTGCAGCGACAACTTGCCGCCCGGCGAGATCAGCACCCGGTTGACCTGGAAGCGATCGCCGGCGGTCAGCGCCTCCTGGAAGCCCCAGGGCCGGTAGATCCGGTTATGCGCCACCGCCTCGTGGCGGCCATGTGCGCGCAGCCGCTCCACTACCTTCTTGACGTCCTGCGCACGGTCGCGATGGGTGACCATCACCGCGTCCTCGGTGACCACCACGATGGCGTCCTGCAGTCCGGTGACCGCGGTGACGATGCCGTCGCTGCGCACGTAGCAGTTGCGGGTGTGCTCGAGGAAGACGTCGCCCACCGCGACGTTGCCGGTCTTGTCCTTCTTGCTGATGTCCCACAGCGCGTCCCAGCTGCCGACGTCGGACCAGCCCAGGTCGGCCGGCACCACCGCGGCGCGGTGAGTGTGCTCTGCGACCGCGTAGTCGATGCTGATGTCGGGCGCCTCGATGAAGGCGGCGGCATCGAGGCGGATGAAGTGCAGGTCACTGGTGCGCGCCTCCACCGCGCGCCGCGCCGCCGCCAGCACCGCCGGGGCGTAGAGCTGCATCTCCTCGAGCAGGGTCTCGGCGGTGAACACGTACATGCCCGAGTTCCAGAGGTGGCGCCCGGAGGCGACCAGCTCGACCGCCCGTTCCAGGTCTGGCTTCTCGACGAAGCCGGACAGCGCGCGCACGCCGGGCAGCCCCGGCAGCGGCTCGCCCGCCTCGATATAGCCGTAGCCGGTCTCGGGACGGACCGGCTTCATGCCGAAGGTCACCAGTCGGCCGCAGAGCGCTGCTGCCACCGCGGCCGCGACCGCCTCGGCCAGTGCTTCCGGCTTGGTGATGGCCGCGTCGGCGGCCATCATCCACAGCACCGCGCGCGGGTTCTCCTCGGCGACCAGCAGCGCCGCGGCGGCCAGCGCCGGGGCGGAGTTGCGGCCGACCGGCTCGAGCACGATGCGGGCACCCTCGATGCCGGCCTCGCGCAGCTGTTCGGCGATCAGGAAGCGATGCTCCTGGTTGCAGACGATGATCGGAGCGGCGAAGCCGTCGCCGACGCCGCGCAGGGCCGTCTCCTGCAGCAGGCTGTGATCGGA
>CAXTOE010000111.1:7038-8072 GCA_964245685.1 uncultured Acetobacteraceae bacterium
GGTCTCGTTGAAGTCCAGCACCGTCGAACCCTCCGTGTCACCGCACTCGAGGGGCGACTATACGGGTGGCGCAATGAGGTGGCCACCGCCGCGACAGGCGCGCAGCGGCGGTCAGCGGCACGGCGCCGAGGAGCGGTCGGGGAGTGGCGGAAGACCGAGGATCCAACCCTCCCAGCGCCGCACCCACGGGTCCTGCGGAACCTCGTCCGCCCGATGTCCGTCCAGCACCGAGAGCATGCAGACCAGTCCGAGCAGGCTATCGAAACGATCCTCGGCGGCCGCATCCGCGCCGAAGCCGTCATCCAGCGCCGCCCGCAGCGCCGGCGACATCTCGACCGACAGCGCACCCAATGCGGCACCGAGGCCGGGCGCCAGGACCGCGCGGTCCGACTGCCGGCGCTTGCTGCCGCGCCGCGCGACGCAACCGGACGAGGTCGAACGCAGGCGCAGCCCGAGCTGATCCAGCGCCTCCGCCGGATAGGTCTCCGCGAGCAGGACGCGTCCGGCCACGGCCGGCGCCGCGCGCCAAGCCGCCAGATCGCCGTCGAACGGCCAGAGATGCAGGAGCGCCGGCTCCTCGCGAAGCGCCGGCAGCAGCAGGTCGCGCCACGCCGCGATCGCGGCCTTGCCGGACTGGTTTGCACCGAGGGTCCAGAACAGCGGCGCACCGGCCGGACGGGTCGCGGTGGCACGATCGCAGCGACGATACAACGATGCCGGCCCGTCGAGGCCGAGTGCCGCCGCATGGGCGGCGCGACGCATGCCGCGACGCGGCTGCCGCGGATAGAACGGACGCCGTCCGTCGACCTCGTCGAGCTGCCCGCACACCTCCAGCCACTGCGGCATGGCATCCAGACCAGCGAGGAAGTCGCGGAAGTCGCGGCATCCGCTCGGATGGCGCTGCACGTATTCACGCGGCAGGCCGAGCGGGCAGTCGATGCCGAACGCGATGCCGCCGGCGAGGCCGCTTCCGGCTGCCCGCACGCGCAGGCGATGCAGCAGCGAGCCGGGATCGCCGACCGGCTGGCCCGGCT
>CAXTOE010000112.1:0-7958 GCA_964245685.1 uncultured Acetobacteraceae bacterium
CCGCTCCCGCGGCGAACGCGTTCGACAGCCCGGCACGATAGGCTTCCAGCATCGCGGCGCGCTGAGCCGCGGGCAGACCGATGATCCCGGTCACACCGCCGGGAGGCATTCGCAGTCCCGCCGGCAGATCCCGCAGCCGCGCGGCGAGGACGGCGCCGGCGAGCGCCACGCCGAGCGCGCCGCCGAGCGAGCGGAAGAACGCGGCCGTCGCGGTGGCGCCGCCCAGCTCGTCATGCCGGACCGCGTTCTGGATCGCCGTGGTCAGGATCGGCATGACGAAGCCGATACCCAGTCCCATGACCACCAGCACCGCCTCGATCGGCAGCGCGCCCGTGCCGGCGCGCACCGCCCAGGTCAGTGTCGCGTAGGAGAGTGTTGCGGCACACAGACCGAGCACGGGAAACAGCTTGTAGCGCCCGGTACGCGACACCATCCGACCGCCGGTGAAGGACGCGACGATCACGCCGCCCATCATCGGCGCGATCATCAGGCCGGCGCGCGACGGGCTCGCCCCCATCAGCAGCTGGAACATCAGGGGCAGGAACACTGCGGCGGCGAAGAGCGCCATCGCGGCGAGTGCGATCGCGGCGGCGCCGATGACGAACACCCGGTTGCCGAACAGGTCGGGTGGCAGGATCGGCTGCGCCGCCCGCCGCTCCACCAGCGCCAGCACGACGAAGGCGGTGAGCCCGGTCGCCGCCAGGGCCAGAATCGGGGCCGACGACCAGGCATAGCTGTTGCCGCCCCAGCTGAGCACCAGCAACAGGCAGCAGGTGCCCGCCACGAGCAAGGCCGCGCCGAGCAGGTCCAGCCGTGGCGCGGGATCGGGCGGACGCGACCTGAGCCCGACGGCGATCAGCCCTAGGGCCGCGGCACCCACCGGCAGGTTGACGTAGAAGATCCAGCGCCAGGATGCATATTCCGTGATGAAGCCGCCCAGCAGCGGCCCGGCGACTGAACATGCGGCGAACACGGCGGCGAACAGGCCCTGGTAGCGCCCCCGCTCGCGCGGCGACACCACGTCGCCGATCACCGTCTGCGCCAGCACGATCAGACCGCCGGCGCCGAGGCCCTGCACGGCGCGGAAGACGATCAACTCCACCATGCCGCCCGCCAGGCCGCACAGCATCGAGCCGAGCAGGAACACCAGGATGGAGACCGTGAAGGCCGGCTTGCGTCCGTAGAGGTCGCTCACCCTGCCGTAGAGCGGTGCCGACACGGTGCTGGCCACCACGAACGCCGTGACCACCCACGAGAGGTGCTGCAGGCCGCCGAGATCGCCGGTGATGCGCGGCAGAGCGGTGGCCACGATGTTCTGGTCGAGAGCGGCGAGCGTGAGTGCCAGCATCAGCCCGGTGAGCACCAACCGCAGCTCGCGCCGCTGACTCTCCCGGTGCGCCGGGGCAAGGTCCGGTTGATCTGCCATCTAGCAGGAGATCTGGATCATGGTGCCTCGCGATAAGGGACGGCTTGTCTAGCGCGACCGGCCGGTCCGCATAAGATGTCCCAGGCCAGGCGCAGCGATCCCGATCTCGAGGGCGACGCTGCGGCAGCGCACCTGCCGGCGGCGCGCACCTGGCATGAGACCTGCTTCGTGAGCGTCGAGAACCGTGGAGGCCCAACCATGCCGTCATCCGAAAGCGGAACCGACGGGCGCAGCGCCTCCTCGCCGCCGGCGTCCGATACGCTCGCGCGCCCACCGGTCCGGCGCGCGCACATGATCATCGGCGCCTCGATCGGCAACGCGCTGGAATTCTATGACTTCATCATCTACGGCTTCTTCGCCTCCTCGATCGCTGCGACCTTCTTCCCCGGCAGGGACGCCACCACCCGGCTGCTCCTGACCTTCGGGACGTTCGGCGTCTCGTTCCTCGCCAGGCCCGTCGGCGCATTGATCCTCGGCGCCTACGCCGATCGGCGAGGACGCATCGCCTGCATGACCTTGTCGGTGCAGCTGATGACGCTGGCCGGCGCCATGATCGCGCTGATGCCGGGCCGGGCCGCGATCGGGATCAGCGCCCCGCTGGGGATCCTGGCGGCGCGGCTGATCCAGGGCTTCGCGCTGGGAGGCGAGTTCGGCAGTTCGACCGCGCTGATGATGGAACATTCGGTCGGCGGCGAGACGCGCGCGGCGAGCTGGCAGGGAACCAGCCAGTATGTCGCGAGCCTCCTGGCCTCGGGCGTGGCGTGGCTGCTCAGCTACGATCCCGCCCTGTTCTCCCATTTCGCGGCGTTCCGGATCGCCTTCGCCGTCGGAGTGATCGCCGGACCGATCGCGCTGATGCTGCGTCGCCGGCTGCTGGAGGCTCCGGCCTTCCTCTCGCAGCGGGAGCGGAAGAGTGCGGCCGACGCACAGACGCCGAGCGGCGTCGTCATCGCCGCCGGCATGGTCGCGATCGGCACCGCGCAGACCTACCTGGTCGTCTACCTGCCGACCTATGCGATGACCCAGCTGCACATGACGGCCGGATCCGCGCTAGGAACGATATTCCTGGTCTACGTCGTGACGCTGGCGATGACGCCGCTGCGGCTTCGCATCGCCGAGCGCTTCGACAGGTCGCACCGGAGTCTCATGATGCTGCTCTCCTGCGCCGCCGTGCTGGCCACTGGATATCCGGCCTTCATGCTGCTCTCGCTGTGGCCGAGCCCGGTGATGCTGTTCCTGCTGCCGATCGGCCTCACCCTGATCGGCCTGCTGTACAACGCGCCGCTGACCGGCTTCATGGGCCTGGTGTTTCCGGTCCGCCGGCGAGGCGTCGGCCTGTCGGTCGGCTACGCCCTAGGCATCGCGATGTTCGGGGGGTTCGCGCCGTTCATCAACACCTGGCTGATGGCGAAGACGGGGGATCCGCGCAGTCCGGGCCTGTATCTGGGGTTCACCTCCTTGGTGACGATCGTGGCGCTGCTGGCCGCGCAGCGGCGACTGTTCCGGCTGCAACACCCGACCCACCAGACTACGCCCGGCGAACCGCTGGTAACCCAATCTTAGGAACTCTCCGACTATCCTCGCGCCCGGATCAACGGCGTGGAACGATCATGGCATTCCAGAAGCATCGGCTCGTCACCCGGAGCGATTTCGACGGCCTCGTCTGCGGCATGCTGCTTCGCGAGCTCGACCTGATCGACGAGATCAAGTTCGTCCACCCCAAGGACATGCAGGACGGCATCGTGCCGATCACGGCGCGCGATGTCGTGACGAACCTCCCCTACGTCGAGGGCTGCCACCTGGCCTTCGATCACCATGCCAGCGAGATCTCGCGCAAGGGCGAGCGCAGCTACACCAACCACGTGATCGATCCTGCCGCCCCCTCCGCCGCTCGCGTCGTCTACAACTACTATGGCGGTGCTGACGCCTTCCCGCGGGTCAGCGCGGAACTGATGGCGGCCGTCGATCAGGCAGACTCCGCGCGCTTCACGCGCGACGAGATCCTCGACCCGCAGGGCTGGGTGCTGCTCAACTTCCTCATGGATAGCCGCACCGGGCTGGGTCGCTTCCGCGATTTCCGCATCTCCAACTACGACCTCATGATGCAGCTCATCGAGCGATGCCGCGACTACACGATCGAGGAAGTGCTGGCGCTGCCGGACGTGAGGGAGCGGGTCGAGCTCTACAAGGCCCATCGCGAGAACTTCGCGGCACAGATCCGCCGCTGCACCACGGTGCACGGCAAGCTGGCATTGCTCGACCTGCGCGACGAAGAGGTGATCTACGGGGGTAACCGCTTCACGATCTACGCGCTCTATCCCGGATGCGACATCTCCGCCCACGTCATGTGGGGCCTCAAGAAGCAGAACACGGTGTTCGCGATCGGCAAGTCGATCCTCGACCGCAGCTCGTCGGTCGATGTGGGCGCGGTCTGCCTAAGCTATGGCGGCGGCGGCCATGAGGCGGCAGGGACCTGCCAGGTGGAGAACCACCGGGCCGAGACGGTGAAGGCACAGCTCATCACGGTTCTGTCGGGCAAGGCTGACGGATCGGCTTCACCTTGAGCATGTCGGCCCGCGAGTTTATCCGCCTTTCCTGAGCAGCCCCGTCGTTCGGGGTCGGCAACGTCACCTGAAGTCCCCCCACCGCGTCACGTCGCCTCGCCCACCGCGCTGCGCGTGACCTCGGCGATGAGCGCCGTCACCAAGCGCGCCTGTTCCAGCTGCGGCATGTGTCCACCGGGCAGGGTATGCAGGGCCACCAGTCCCGGCAGGTGCCTCGCGTGGCGTGCCGGGATGATCGCGTCCTGCAGGCCCCAGATGATCTTCGTGGGCATCGTGATCCGCTCGAGCACGTGGCGGAGCATGACGGTCTGCGTGCCGTCCGCGAACACCGCGTCACGCAGGGCTTCCTGGAACGCGCGCGCCGCAGGAGTTCGGTCTCGCAACGTCGCCTTGACGAAGGCCGGGGTGACGATGTCGGGGTCCGCGAACAGGCGCCGCAGCCAGGGTGCCAGGCTGTCTTCGCGCTCCGATCGCGTCAGCCCGCAAAGGAACGCGCCGTCGATCTCCGCGCCGAGACCGACCGGTGCCAGCAGGCAGAGCGAGCGGATATCGGCCACGCGCGCCTCGACCAGGCCGAGCGCGACCGCGCCGCCCAGCGAGTGGCCGACCAGATGGGCGCTGGAGACGGCTTCTTCGTCGAGCACGGCCCGGACCGCCTCGACGAGGCCGTCGAACGACGCCCGGCCGGGCGCCTCCGAGCGTCCGTGGCCGGGCAGATCGATCGCGAGGATGCGGTGCGTCGCCTCCAGGCCGCTCCAGACAGCGCGCCAGCTCGTCTGGTCACTGCCGAAGCCGTGCAGGAACACGACGGGCGTGCCTTGCTTCGTGCCAAGCCAGCGCCGGTATATTACCCGACCCGCGCTGTTCGTCCGGTCTGCCTCCGGCGCAGCCGTGCGGTTGCCGGCGCCGGCGGCAGGGGGCGCGGATGTCGCGCCGCTCGGCAGGTCGCCGACGATGATGCGTCCACGCGGCCCGGAACCCTGCACGTCACCGAGATCGATCTTGCGGCGCTGTGCTTCGCGGCGCGCCAGGGGCGTCGCACGCAGCGGCGCATCCTCGACCCGCGGCGGACCGGGTGATCGTGGTGTGGCCGCCGATGAAGTCGAGGGCGCGACGGCATCGGCCCCCTCGGCAGCTGGGACCGCGATGCCCGCAGCAGGTCCTCCCTGCCACGCCTCGCCGTCGGCCACGATCCAGCCCACCGCGGCGCCGACCGGGACCTCCTGACCGTCGGCACGGCTGATCCCGCGCAGCACGCCGCTCGCGGGTGCGTCGATCTCCATCGCCGCCTTGTCGGTCTCGATCTCGAACAGCGGGTCGCCCTTGCCCACCGCGCTGCCCTCCTCGACCAGCCAGCGGCTGACGCGACCCGACGTCATGTCCATGTCGACGCGCGGGAAGATGATCTCGACCGCCATGGTTCAGTCCCTGCCGCGCACCAGCGCGCGCGCCTTCTCGACGATGTCGTGCACCTGCGGCACCGCCGCCTTCTCCATCTCCGGATTGTAGGGCAGCGGGCATTCCGCACCTCCGAGCCGGCCGATCGGCGCGTCGAGGCGGTCGAAGGCCTCGCTCTCGGCGATCATGGCGCTGATCTCGGTACCGATGCCGAGCGTCTTGACCCCCTCGTAGACGCAGAGGAGGCGTGTCGTGCGCGAGACGCTCTCGATGATGGCGTCGCGGTCGAGCGGCCGCAGGCTGCGCAGATCGATCACCTCGCACTCGATGCCCTCGTCCGCGAGAGCCGCCGCGGCGTCCAGCGCGCGATGCACCATGATCGCGCTCGCGACGATGGTCAGGTCGCGCCCGCGGCGGGGGGTCGCGGCGCGGCCGATCGGCACGCGATACGGTTCCGCCGGCACCTGGCCCTTCATCTTGTACAGCAGCTTGTGCTCGAAGATCATCACCGGGTTCAGGTCGTCGATCGCGCTGAGCAGCATCCCCTTCGCGTCATGGGGCGTGGAGGGCTGTATCACCTTAAGTCCCGGAACGTGCGCGAACCACGCCTCCAGGCTCTGGCTGTGCTGGGCCGCGGCACCGGTGCCCGACCCGGCCGGGAAGCGCATGACCAGCGGCACCGAGACCGCACCGCCGAGCATGTAGCGTATCTTGGCCGCCTGGTTGACGATCTGCTCCATCGCCAGCGTCGCGAAGTCGGAGAACTGGAACTCGAGGATCGGCCGGCTGCCGCACAGGGCGGCGCCGACGGCGACGCCGGCCGCGCCGAGCTCGGCGATCGGCGTGTCGATGACGCGGTGCTCGCCGAAGCGCTCGACCAGGTTGCCGGTGACCTGGAACGCGCCGCCATAGACGCCGATATCCTCGCCCATCAGGAAGACACGGTCGTCGGCCTCCATCGCCTGCGCCATCGCTTCCTGCAGCGCCTGCGCGTAGGTGAGCTCGCGCGCCACCTGATCCATGGCGGCTACTCCGAGTAGACGTCGCGGAGCAGGTCCGCGACCAGGGGGGCCGGGCTCGCCTGGGCGAAGGCGATGCCCTCGGCGATCTCCGTCTCGACCTGCCGGCGGATCGAGATCAGGTCCTCGGCGGTGAGGATGTCGAGGCCGGTGAGCTCCGACTCGAACTGGATGATCGGATCACGCTGCGACCACTCCTCGATCTCGTCCTTGCTGCGATAGCGGTTGCGGTCGCTGCGGGAGTGGCCGCGGATACGATAGGTCTTGCTCTCGATCAGCGACGGTCCGCCGCCGCCGCGTCCGCGCTCGACCGCCTCGAACGAGGCGGCGGCGACGTCGGCGAAGCGGTTGCCGTCGACGATGCGGGCGGGAATGTTGTAGGCGGACGCTCGATCGGCGACGTTGGCCACCGACATCGAGCGCTCGGTCGAGGTCGACATGCCGTAGAGGTTGTTCTCGCATACGAACACCACCGGCAGCTTCCAAAGTGCTGCCATGTTCAGCGCCTCGTGGAAGGCACCCTCGTTGGAGGCGCCGTCGCCGAAGAAGCAGACCACGACGTCGTCGCGCTTCTGCTGGCGCATGGCCAGTGCCGCGCCGACCGCGATCGGCAGACCACCGCCGACGATGCCGTTGGCGCCGAGATTGCCCTGGCTGACGTCGGCGATGTGCATCGAGCCGCCGCGGCCGCGACAGTAGCCGCTCTCCTTGCCGAAGAACTCGGCGAACATCAGCTTCGGATCGGCACCCTTGCCGATGCAGTGACCGTGGCCGCGATGCGTGGAGGTGATCTTGTCCTGCGGCGCGAGGGCGACGCAGATGCCGACCGCGCTCGCCTCCTGGCCGATCGAGAGGTGCATCGTGCCGTGGATGAGGCCGCGCATGTAGGCCTGCTCGGCACCCTCCTCAAACTGGCGGATCAGGTGCATGCGCCGCAGCGCCTCGCGCAGCTGCGCGGTCGTGAGCCGGTCGTAGATCTCGGGGCGGTTGCCGGAGATCGTCGTCGTGTTCAGCTCGACCGGCACCTTGGCTTGAACCGTCATGCTGGCGATGCTCCGCCCGTACACCGGTGACTTAGAGGCAGGCTCAAGCGACGACCTGTCGCGGCGGCGCCTCGAACAGCGCATCCTGAGCGCGGCGCAGACGGACGATCTGCATCGTCTCGTCGACCTGGCAGTTATCGTAGGTCAGCATCTCGCCGATCCGGATCGGCTTGCTCACGACCGCCCGCTCGGCCAGACCCATCGGCAGCAGCCCGCCTGCCCGGGCATCCGCCACCGTGGTGATCCAGCCGCGATAATGGTCCTCGCCGATCTTGCCGAGCCTGACCCCGGGAGCGAGCGCCTCCTTGGCGACGCAGCCGCATTCCGCGACCGGCTCGTCGAGCGGCTGCATATGCGGCGTGTTGCGCAGTACCAGCGACGCGGCCGTCAGCGGCACCTCGAGGCTGGTCAGGTGGTAGGGACGCAAGAAGGTGAAGTAGGGCCCGGGACCCATCTTGAGGTCGCGCATCCGCTCATGCACGCGCGGATGCGGCGCCTTGATCACCAC
>CAXTOE010000113.1:0-7945 GCA_964245685.1 uncultured Acetobacteraceae bacterium
TCCTGTTCAACGAAGGCCAGCGGCGGTATCTCGAATCGCTGAACGCCTATGCACGCAGCATCGTGCAGCCGGCCGGGCGCCCCGAGGTGGACGCGGTCTACGGCATTCCGCCGACCGTCGCCGCCGCTTCGGCGTCGCGCGCCGTCCGGGCGCGGTGCTGCCGCCGCGCAAGGCGCCGGTGGTCGCGCCCAAGAAGGTCGGCGATCGTCGCGCCACCGGCCGCGTCGACGTGCAGGCCGCGATCGAGGGCGAGGACGAGAAGACCCGGTCGTTGGCCTCGGTGCGTCGCCAGCGCGACCGCGAGCGCCGCCAGGCCGAGCTCGAGCGGCTGCGCGCCGACCAGGTGCGCGTGGTGCGCGACGTGGTGCTGCCGGAGACCATCAGCGTCCAGGAGCTCGCCAACCGCATGGCGACCCGCGCCGCCGACGTGATCAAGTCGCTGATGAAGATGGGCGTCATGGCCACGGTGACGCAGTCGCTGGACGCCGACACCGCGCAGCTGGTGGTCGAGGAGTTCGGCCACCGCGTGCGCCGCGTCAGCGAGAGCGACGTGGAGCTCGGCATCGAGGGCGAGCTGGACGAGGATACCGATCTCGAGCCGCGCGCGCCGGTGGTGACCATCATGGGCCATGTCGATCACGGCAAAACCTCGCTGCTGGACGCGCTGCGCGCCACCGACGTGGCGGCGGGCGAGGCCGGCGGCATCACCCAGCATATCGGCGCCTATCAGGTCGAAACCCCGAGCGGCAACCACATCACCTTCATCGACACCCCGGGCCACGAGGCGTTCACCTCGATGCGCGCCCGCGGCGCCTCGGTGACCGACGTGGTGGTGCTGGTGGTGGCCGCCGATGACGGCGTCATGCCGCAGACCATCGAGGCGATCCGCCACGCCAAGGCGGCGCACGCGCCGATCATCGTGGCGATCAACAAGATGGACAAGGCGGGCGCCAATCCCGACCGCGTCCGCCAGGAGCTGCTCAGCCACGAGATCGTGGTCGAGGCGATGGGCGGCGAGACCCAGGACGTCGAGGTGTCGGCGACCAAGCGCACCGGCCTCGACAAGCTGGAGGAGGCGATCCTGCTGCAGGCCGAGATCCTCGACCTGCGCGCCAATCCGGATCGCTCGGCGGAAGGCAGCGTGATCGAGAGCCGGCTGGATCGCGGTCGCGGCCCGGTGGCCACCATCCTGGTGCAGAAGGGCATGCTCTACCAGGGCGACATCGTCGTCGCCGGCGCCGAGTGGGGCCGGGTGCGTGCGATGCTCGACGACAAGAACCGGCCGATCAAGCAGGCGGGTCCCTCGTCGCCGGTCGAGGTGCTGGGCCTCGCCGGCGTCCCCGGCGCGGGCGAGCCGTTCGTCGTGGTCGAGAACGAGACCCGGGCGCGCGAGATCTCCGAGTTCCGCCAGCGCAAGATCAAGGAAAAGCAGGCGGCTGGCCACGTGGCGGCGCGCGGCACCATGGACCAGATGCTGGCGCGCATCCAGGCCGGCGCTCAGAACGAGGTCGCCATCCTGGTCAAGGCCGACGTGCAGGGCTCGGCCGAGGCGATCACCAGCACGGTGCTGAAGCTGGAGCACGAGGAGGTCAAGGTCCGCGTGCTGCTCGCCGGCGTCGGCCAGATCACCGAGAGCGACATCCAGCTGGCCAAGGCTTCGGCCGCGGTGATCGTCGCCTTCAACGTGCGCGCCACCAGCCAGGCGCGCGAGCTCGCCACCCGCGAGGGCGTCGATATCCGCTACTACTCGATCATCTACCAGGTCTCGGACGACATCGAGCAGCTGGTGCGCGGCAAGATCGCGCCGAAGCACCGCGAGAAGTTCCTCGGCTACGCCGAGGTGCGTCGCGTGTTCGACATCACCAAGACCGGCAAGGTGGCGGGCTGCTACATCACCGAGGGGCTGGTCAAGCGCGGCTGTGGCGTGCGCCTGCTTCGCGAGGGCGTGGTGGTGCATCAGGGCGAGCTCAGCCAGCTCAAGCGCTTCAAGGACGACGTGCGCGAGGTCGCGCGCGGCTACGAGTGCGGGCTCTCCTTCGCCGGCTTCAACGACCTGCGCGAGGGCGACGTGGTCGAGTGCTACGAGATGGAGCTGGTCCCGGCTTGAGCAAGCCGGCGCCGGGGAGCGGACGGGGAAGCCGGGGCAGGATCGAGACCAGGGGACCGGTCGGCCCGGCGCCGCGCCGGTCCGGTTCCCGTCATGCCGCCACCGGACCGACCCAGCGACAGCTCCGCGTCGCCGAGGAGATCCGCCACGTGCTGGCGGACCTTTTCACGCGCACCGAGTTTCGCGATCCGGAGCTCGCCGGCGTGGCGGTCACCGTCACCGAGGTGCGGATCAGCCCGGACCTCAAGCACGCGACCGCCTTCGTCACCCGCCTCGGTCGCAGCGACGTCGACGCGATCCTGCCGGCACTGCGGCGTGCGGCACCCTTCCTGCGCTCGCAGGCATCGCACGCGCTGCGCCTGCGCAGCGTCCCGGAGATCCACTTCCAGCCCGACACGGCCATCGACTACGCGATGGAGATGGACGCGCTGCTGCGCTCGCCAGACGTGAAGCGCGACCTGGACTGAGGTCGCGCCGCCGCCGCGTCACAGGATGCGGCTGGTCAGGGAGACGCCGACGAGCATCGCGGCCAGGATCAGGAAGGCGGTCGGCAGGCTGGTCAGGTGGGCAACCAAGCCGATGCCTGCGGGCCCGATGAGGATGCCGCCGTAGCCGAGCGTGGTGATCGCGGGCACCGCGACGTTCTCCGGCATCACGCTCTGCCGACCTACGGCGCTGAACAGCACCGGGACGATGTTCGCGCAGCCGACGCCGACCAGGGCGTAGCCCAGCAGCGCCACCTGCCAGGACGGGATCGCGGTGGCGACGACGAAGCCGCACGCGGCGCACAGCCCGCCGATCAGGACCACGCGGCGACGGCCCAGCCGATCGACGATGCGGTCACCGGCGAGCCGGCCGATGGTCATCGTGGCGGCGAACGCGGCGTAGCCGAGGCCGGCGTAGGAGGCGGCGAGGTGCCGGACCGAGGTCAGGAACACCGCGCTCCAGTCCAGCACCGCCCCCTCGGTCAGGAACAGCACGAAGCAGAGCGCGCCGATGAACAGCACGATGCCGTGCGGCAGGGCGAAGGCCGGACCGTCGTTCCTGGCGCCGTAGGGCAGGAAGTCGGAGCCGGCGATCGCGATCGCGGCGAGGATGCCGAGCGACACGCACGCGCTCGCGGTGAGCGGCGAGGCGCCGGCGGTCAGCAACACCGCCATGCCGCCGGCGCCGGCGATGCCGCCCAGGCTGAACAGGCCGTGGAACCCCGACATCATCGAGCGTCCGCTGGCCCGCTGCACGATGATCGCCTGTATGTTCATCGCCACGTCGATCGCGCCGATCCCGGCGCCGAACACCATCAGGGCCAACGCGAGGGCCGGGAGCGACGAGAGGGTCGCGAGCAGGGGCAGCGAGGCGGCGACCACGAGGGCGGCGACGATCATGACCAGGCGGCAGCCGAACCTGGCGGCGCATGCGCCGGAGAGCGGCATGGTGACGATCGAGCCGATCCCCAGGCAGAGCAGGAGCACCCCGAGGGCCGCGTCGCTGACGTCGGCGCGCGCCTTGGCGAACGGCACCAGCGCGGCCCAGGCGGCGTTGCCGAAGCCCGTGACGAAGAACACCACGCGGGTGGCGCGCTGTTCCGCCGTTCCCGGGAGCCGCCGCAGTCCGGCTCCGGGGACCGTCGCGCCTCTCATGCCGTCCTCACGGCGGCGCCGCCCGATGCGTCTCGACGCCGAGGGCGCGGAAGGCCGCGACCGGGATGGGCGGCGCGTCGGCCTCGACGACGAGATGGGGCAGCCGCGGGGAGGGGATAATCCCGAACGGCGCGGAGGTTCCCAGCTTCTCGTTGGTGGTCGCGGTCACGACGGTGCTCGCCGCTCCGGCCGCGGCATCGGCCGCACAGGCTCCCAGCAGGGCCACGTCGTCGAGGGGCCTGCGCCTCGGTGCCGCTGGACCGGCGATCGGTCGCCGCCGCGAGCACGCGTGTCCGCAGATCAACCGAGAGGGCCTTCGACACGCCCGCCTGTCTCCAGTTCCGGCGGACGCCTTGAAGCAGATCCCGGCGCCTCTGAGGACCGCTGCCGATCCACTCGGCTCGGCTTCCGCTCCGGTGTCCTGCCTCAGCAGCTCGTCCGCGATTTCTGAGATGAGCAGGCTACTGCCCGAGTGACAAGGCCGGGGTCCACTGAGGATCAGGAAGCCGAACGACTTCTGGTTCGGGACGCTAGATCGCGACGTGCCCGCGCAGGGCGGTCTCGTCGAGCGTGCCGACCTCTCCCTGCATCACCACCTGGCCGCGGTCCAGCACGGTGATGTGCTGGGCGAGCGCGCGGGCGAACTCGTAGTACTGCTCGACCAGCAGGATCGCCATGCCGCCGCGCTGCCGCAGCAGGGCGATGATGCGGCCGATCTCCTTGATGATGCTCGGTTGGATCCCCTCGGTCGGCTCGTCCAGCACCAGCAGGCGCGGCCGGATCACCAGCGCGCGCGCGATCGCCAGCTGCTGCTGCTGCCCGCCGGACAGGTCGCCGCCCTGGCGACGCTGCATCTGTGCCAGGATCGGGAACAGGGCGAAGATCTCGTCGGAGATCCGGCGCTCCCGTCGCGGCAGCAGGCCGAACCCGGTCTCGAGGTTCTCCCGCACGCTGAGCAGCGGGAAGATGTCGCGGCCCTGCGGCACCGAGGCGATGCCGCGGCGCGCCCGCTCGTGCGCGGACAGCCGGGTGATGTCGTGGCCGTCCCACAGGATACGCCCGCGCGACACCGGGTGCACGCCGGTGATCGCGCGCAGCAGGCTGGTCTTGCCGACGCCGTTGCGCCCGAGCAGGCAAGTGACGTCGCCCAGCTTCGCCGCCAGCGAGACGCCGCGCAGCGCGATCGCGGCGCCGTAATGCAGGTCGATGGAGTCCGCGTGCAGCATCGGCTTCGGTCCTCAGCGTCCGAGATAGACTTCGACCACGCGCGGATCGCCGCTGACCTGCTCGAGACTGCCCTCGGCCAGCACCGAACCCTCGTGCAGCACCGTGACGCGCGCGTCCAGCGCCCGCACGAACTCCATGTCGTGCTCGACCACGACCACCGAGCGCGTGCGGTTGATCTCGCGCAGCAGGTCGGCGGTCTGCGCGGTCTCGGCATCCGTCATGCCGGCGACCGGCTCGTCGACCAGCAGCAGCTCCGGGTCCTGCCCGAGCAGCATGCCGATCTCCAGCCACTGCTTCTGGCCGTGGCTCAGCGCGCCGGCCGGCCGGGCGGCATGGTCGGCCAGCCGGGTGGTGGCCAGGATGGCGGCGATGCGCGCGGTCTCGTCCGCGCGCTCGCGCGCCGCGAGCACCGCGAACGGCCGGCGATGGCCCTTCAGCGACAGCAGCAGGTTGTCGCGCACGCTGAGCTGCTCGAACACCGTCGGCTTCTGGAACTTGCGGCCGATGCCCAGCCGCGCGATCGTCGGCTCGTCCAGCCGGGTGAGGTCGTGCGCGTCGCGGAAGCGGACAGTGCCGCTGTCGGGCCGCGTCTTGCCCGTGATCACGTCCATCATCGTGGTCTTGCCGGCGCCGTTGGGACCGATGATGGCGCGCATCTCGCCCGGCGCCAGCAGCAGCGACAGCGCGTTCAGCGCGCGGAAGCCGTCGAAGCTGACGGAGACCGCGTCGAGGTAGAGCAGGTTCGGCACCTGGCCGCTCACGACGGCACGTCCGCGTTGGTGCGTCGTGCGGCACGGCCGGATCCACGCGCGAGGCTGCCGACGCGGTGCCAGCGCAGCCCCATGATCCCCCTGGGCAGGAACAGGGTGGTCAGGATGAACAGGGCGCCGAGCGCGTACAGCCACAGCTCCGGCAGCAGGCCGGTGAACAGCGTCTTGCCGAGATTGACCAGCACCGCGCCGAGCACCGCACCGGACAGGGTGCCGCGTCCGCCGACCGCGACCCAGATCACCGCCTCGATCGAGTTGGCGGGCGCGAACTCGCCCGGATTGATGATGCCGACCTGGGTGACGTAGAGCGCCCCGCCCAGCCCTGCGATCAGCGCCGACAGCACCCAGATCACCAGCTTGACGTGGTCCGGACGGTAGCCGAGGAACCGCGTGCGGTTCTCCGCGTCGCGCACCGCGGTGAGCAGGCTGCCGAACCGCCCCGACAGCACCGCTTGGGCGAGCAGCAGGCTCGCCGCGAGCAGCAGCGCCGTGAGCACCAGCAGGGCGGCGCGGACCTGCGGCGCGTGCAGGTCGAAGCCGAGCACGTCCTTGAAGTCGGTCAGGCCGTTATTGCCGCCGAAGCCCATGTCGTTGCGGAAGAACGCGAGCAGCAGCGCGTAGGTCAGCGCCTGGGTGATGATCGAGAGGTAGACGCCGGAGACGCGGCTGCGGAAGGCGAGCCAGCCGAACAGCGCGGCCAGCACGCCGGGCACCAGCAGGGCCATCAGGGCGGCGAAGGCGAAGTGGTCGAAGCCGTGCCAGTACCAGGGCAGCCGCGTCCAGGACAGGAACACCATGAAGTCCGGCAGCGCGGGATTGCCGTAGACGCCGCGGGCGCCGATCTCGCGCATCAGGTACATGCCCATGGCGTAGCCGCCCAGCGCGAAGAAGGCGGCGTGGCCGAGCGTCAGGATGCCGGCGAAGCCCCAGACCAGGTCGACCGCGACCGCGAGGATCGCGAAGCACAGGTACTTGCCCGCCAGCCCGACGACGAAGTCCGACACGTGCAGCGCCGAGGCCGCCGGCAGCAGGTTCAGCCCGGCGAGCAGGATCGCGGTGGCCAGCGCGATCAGCGCCGCCGGGCGCACCGCGATCACGACTCCACGCTCCGTCCGCGCAGCGGGAACATCCCGCGCGGCCGGCGCTGGATGAAGGCGATCAGCAGCACCAGCACGATGATCTTGCCCAGCACCGCCCCGGCCATCGGCTCCAGCACCTTGTCGGCGATGCCGAGCGTCGCCGCACCCGCCAGCGTCCCCCACAGGTTGCCGACGCCTCCGAACACCACGACCATGAAGCTGTCGATGATGTAGCCCTGGCCGAGGTTGGGGCTGACATTGTCGATCTGGCTGATCGCGACCCCGGCCAGCCCGGCGACTCCGGAGCCGAGCCCGAAGGTGAGCGCGTCCACGCGCGGCGTGCGTATGCCCATCAGCGACGCCATGCGCCGGTTCTGCGTCACCGCGCGCATCTGCAGCCCGAGCGGCGTGCGCCGCAGCACCAGCGTGAGCGCCAGCATCACCAGGCCCGCGAACAGGATGATCACCAGCCGGTTCAGCGTGATCACCAGCCCGCCCACCGCGAGCGCGCCGGACATCCAGGCCGGCGTGGTGACGGAAAGGTTGGTGGGCCCGAACAGCGAGCGCACCGCCTGCTGCAGCACCAGCGACAGCCCCCAGGTGGCGAGCAGCGTCTCCAGCGGCCGGCCGTACAGGAAGCGGATCAGGCTGCGCTCGATGGCGACGCCGAGGCCGCCGGAGACCAGGAAGGCGAGCGGCACCGCCAGCAGCAGCCCCAGCCCGGGCGAGCCGGTGAGCTGCTGCGCCAGGTAGGTGACGTAGGCGCCGATCATCACCAGCTCGCCGTGTGCCATGTTGATGACGCCCATGACGCCGAAGGTGATCGCGAGCCCCATCGCCGCCAGCAGCAGCACCGAGCCCAGGCTGAGGCCGTAGAACAGGTCCTGGGCGATGCTCCACAGCCGCAGCCGCAGGTCGATGGTGGCGATCGCCTCGCTGGCGGCGTGCTGCACCTGCGGGGTCGTGGCGTGCAGCCCGGCCAGGATCGAGCGCGCCGGCAGGCCGCCGCGCTGTGGCAGGCTGCGGATCGCCGCCAGCGCCGCGGCCGGCGGCACCGGCGCGGGCGCGGTCAGCAGCACCGCGGCACGGGCCTGGGTCAGCGCCCGTCGCACCGTGGGGTCC
>CAXTOE010000114.1:0-1195 GCA_964245685.1 uncultured Acetobacteraceae bacterium
TCCACTCGTCTCGGAACCATGCCCGCAGCGTGGTGAGGAGACGTTCGTCCAGCCCGGTCTCCATCTCGGACCGGCGCGCCCAGAAGTAGATGACCGCGTCCACGTCAGCCCACCGGTCGTCCCCGACCGGAGTCACGGCCGACTTCTCGAGGAACGAGGCGCTGGTCGGAAAGATGTAGACGCACCCCAGGCAGCGGGTGCCGTCGGGGTTGAGCACCGTGTACGTGAACGCGCGATGCGCACGGTGGCGCTGTTCCAGGCGAGCGGCGGCGCGATCGCCGCCACGCTGCTGACCGGCATCAGCACCGAGATCCCGGCCGCCGACCGCGACGCCTTCGCGGTGTCGGGCCTCGCGCATCTGCTCACCGTGGCGGGTCTGCATCTCGGCATCGTCATGGGCCTGACCATGGGCGGGGTGCGCATGGTGCTGGCGGCCTGGGAGTACGGCGCGCTGCGCCTGCCGACGCGACAGATCGCGGCGGTCACGGCCCTCGCGGCGGGGGCGCTCTACATGGCCCTGACCGGCATGCACCTGCCGACCGTGCGGAGTCTCGCGATGGCGTCACTCGGCGTGCTGGCGCTGCTGCTCGGCCGGCGCGCGCTGTCGATGCGCGGCCTCGGCCTCGCGGCGATGATCCTGCTGCTCGCATCCCCCGCCTCCCTGCTGGAGGTGTCCTTCCAGATGAGCTTCGCCGCCGTGCTGGCGCTGCTCGCCGGCTACGAGGCGCTGCGGCCCTGGCTGACCAGGCTGCACGGCGACGGCAGCTGGCTCCGCCGGCTGTCGCTGCACGCCGTGGGCCTGTTCCTGACCAGCCTGCTCGCCGGCGCCGCCTCGCTGCCGTACGCCGCCTATCATTTCGGCCACATCCAGTTCTACTTCGTGCTCGCCAACCTCGCCGCGGTGCCGATGACGGCGCTGTGGGTGATGCCCGAGGGGCTGCTGTCGCTGGCGCTGATGCCGTTCGGGCTGGAGTGGCTGGCGCTGCTGCCGATGGGCTGGGGCATCGACGTGATCCTGTGGCTCGCGCATCGCTGCGCGGCCCTGCCGGACGCCAGCATCGCGGTCCGCGCGATGCCGCTGCGAGCGCTCGCGGTGATCTCGGCGGGCCTGATCTGGCTGTGCCTGCGCCGCGGCGGCTGGCGCCTGCTCGGGCTGCTGCCGATCGGCGCCGGGCTGCTGACGCCGTTCCTGTGC
>CAXTOE010000114.1:1205-7385 GCA_964245685.1 uncultured Acetobacteraceae bacterium
GCCCGACCGGCTGGGAGCCGCCGATGCCCGGCTGATCGCGTTGCGGGGGGAGGCTCCCACGGGCCCTAGGCTGCTGCTGGAGCAGGCCGCCGGCGCCAGCCCGATCACGCTGTCGGACTGGGCCCGGGCCCAGGCCGTCGAGGTACCTCCCGCCGCCATGCCGGCGCAGGGCGCGGCCGGACCGGCTAGGTGCGATGCGTCGCAGTGCCGGATCGTGCTGCGCGGCCAGACGGTGCTGTTGCTGCGCGACCGCGGTCGCGGCGCCGGCGGCTCGCCCGCGATCGACTGCGACCAAGTGGCGCTCCTGGTGTCCGCGGTGCCCGCGCGCGGCGCCTGCCGCACGCTGCCGCGCATCGACCGCTTCACCGTCTGGCGCGATGGCGCGCAGGCGGTGTGGATCGGTCCGGACGGGGTCACGGTACGCTCCGACCGCGACGAGCGCGGCGCCAGGCCGTGGATCCCCATCCCCGGCAAGCGCCGCGTGCCCGCACTCCCCATGGCGCAGACAGAGTAGTAGAGGGGTCCGGGGCCTAGGGCTCCGGCGGGTCCAGGGCAGCGCCCTGGCCCTGCTTGTCGGGATAGTTGCACCAGGCCACCGCGCCGCAGCGCCAGCATTCCGGCCGCCGCGCCTTGCACACGTAGCGTCCGTGCAGGATCAGCCAGTGATGCGCCGGACGCAGCATCTCGGCCGGGATGCGCGCCACCAGCTCGTCCTCCACCGCGCGCGGGGTGGCGCCGGCCGCCAGGCCGGTGCGGTTGCCGATGCGGAAGATATGCGTGTCGACCGCCATGGTGCTCTCGCCGAAGGCGACGTTCATCACCACGTTCGCGGTCTTGCGCCCGACTCCCGGCAGCGCCTCGAGGGCCTCGCGTTCCGCCGGCACCGTGCCGCCGTGCCGCTCCACCAGTCGCGCGCTCAGGGTCGCGACGTTGCGCGCCTTCGCCCGCCACAATCCGATGCTGCGTATGTGCCTGCCGATCCCCTCCTCGCCCAGCCGCATCATGGCCGCCGGGTCGGGGGCCTCGGCGAACAGGCCGGGCGTCGCGCGGTTCACCGAGGCGTCGGTCGCCTGCGCCGACAGCACCACCGAGACCAGCAGCGTGAACGGATCGGTGTAGCTGAGCTCGGTCTGGGCGTCGGGATTGGACTGCGCCAGCGCGCCGATGAAGCACCGGACCTGGTCGCGCGACATCGCCGGCACCGATGCGGCGCGGCGGGCGGCGGGAGCGGAGATGCGTGGGGACATGCGACGTTCTGCCCGCCGCATCGGCCGCTTGTCCATGGCACGTCGAGGCGGCTCTATGGCATGTCCGGGCGGCGTCACCATCTCAGCTGCATGCACGCCACCGAGCCGCCGCTGTTCGAGACCCGCATCTCCGCCAACCGCAGCCTCTCGGCGCGCGGCACGCGCCTGGTGATCCTGCTGCTGACCATGGCCAGCCTGCTGATCGGCACGCTGTTCTGGTGGCTGGGCGCCTGGCCGGTGCCCGGCTTCTGCGGCGTCGAGGTGCTGCTCGCCTGCCTGCTGCTGCGTCGCAACGCGCGCGACGTGCGGGTCGAGCGCATCGTGCTGCGCCCCGACGTGCTGCTGCTGAGCCGGGTGGGCGCGCGGGGCGAGGCCAGCGAGACGCGGCTGTCGCCGTCCTGGCTCAGGGTCGAGCTGTCGGACCGGCCGGCGGCGCCGGTACGGGTGCGGCTGGTCGGGCACGGTGTGCGCGAGGAGGTCGGCGCCCTGCTCGGCGAGGCGGCGCGGCGCGTGCTGGCGCGGGACCTGGAGACGGCGCTGCATCGCTGCCGGTCGCCGTGGCTCGGCCAGTCCCTGTCGGGCTGAGCGAAATAAATCGGCAACACCTCTTTACCAGACCGGCTTCGTATCATAAATTAATCGTGAAGCGTCACTCGAAAAGGCCGCAAAGGCTCTCGAGGCATCACGTCCATGATCAATGCCGTGCCCGACCGTTTCCCAGTTCCGATCGTCCTGCTGTGCGGGCTGGTCTGCCTCGCCGGCTACCTGCTGGCCTTCCTGCTGAGTCGGCGCCTGCATCGGGGGGTGATCCGCCCGTCGGTCGGCGCCGTCGAGCTGTTCAGGCCGCTCGCCTGCGGGATGGCGCTCGGCCTGGTGATCCTGGCCTGCCGCGCCGGCGCCGCCAGCGCCGCCTCGCCGGTGCCGCAGCTGCCGAGCCCGTTCTCCGGCCTCCTGCCGGCGCTGCTCTCAGTCAGCCTGGCCGGTATCTGCGCCGGCGGCTGGAGTGTGCGGCCGCAGCCGGACCGCACGCCGCTCAGCCAGGCCGACCTGGTGCGCAGGCTGTGCGTCGCGGGCAACAGCCACGAGGAGGCGACCGCACGCATCGCCGTGCGGCTGGCGCTGGCAGCCGGCTACGACCTGTCCAACGCCAGCGACCTGATGGCGGCGGCCTCGCTGCACGATGTCGGCAAGTCGGGCCTACCGGACGCGATCCTCCGCAAGCGCGGCGCGCTCGATGCGGCCGAGCTGCGCGTGCTGCAGGGCCACACCCGCATCGGCCACCGTATGCTGGCGCAGAGCCACGAGCCGATGCTCGACCTGGCGGCGGAGATCGCGCTGCATCACCATGAGCGCTGGGACGGCACCGGCTACCCGGCCGGCCTGGCCGGCGAGCGGATCCCGCTGACCAGCCGCGCGGTCGCGCTGGCGGAGACGTTCGACGGCCTGCTGAGTCCGCAGGACGGTGGTCCGCCGCCGAGCTTCGAGGAGACCGTCACTCGGCTGCAGCAGGCCGCGGGCAGCCAGTTCGACCCGAGGCTGGTGGCGCTGCTGCTCGCCGACCTGCCCGGCATGCTGGCCGCCAGGAGCGGCAGCGGCCCAGCCGCCGCGCGGCGTCCCGACGGCAGCGGCTTCACCTGGCTCCGGCCCGACCGGATCGCTGTCTGAACCCGCCGCGGCATTTGGCCTGCGGCCGCCGCTTGCTGTAGAGAAAGCGGCTCACCACGGTGCGCACGTCGCGGCAACAAGGCCGGCCGCAGCCGCTGGTCGGGACCATCCGGCTTGACCATGACCTCCCCAGTTCCGCGCGAGCGGCGCGACGGCAGCTTCGCCGCCGTGCTCCGCTTCCTGTTCGCGCAGTGGCGCCGCAACCCGCGGCCGCTGCTGACGGTGGCGTGCGGCATGACGCTGGCCACCGCGACCGACGTGGTGAGCCCGGTGCTGGCGGGACGGCTGGTCGACACGGTGACGCGGCATGAACCGCTGCGCGACGCGGCGCTGTTGCTCGGCGGCCTGACCGGGCTCGGCATCGTCGTGCTCGGGCGGCGCGCGGGCTATATCGGCATCACCCGGCTGACGCTGCGCATCATGGCCGACGTCGCCGCGCAGTCGTTCCGGCTGGTGCAGCGCTTCTCGTCGGACTGGCACGCCAACAACTTTGCCGGCTCCACGGTGCGTCGCATCACCCGCGGCATGTGGGCGATCGACACGCTCAACGACACGCTGCTGCTGCTGCTGCTTCCCGAGCTGGTGGTGCTGGTCGGCACGACGCTGGTGCTGGCGCTGCGCTGGCCGCTGATGGGCCTGCTGCTCGGCAGCTGCAGCGCCCTGTTCGCGGTGGTCTCGGTACTGCTGACCCTGCGCTACGTGGCGCCGTCGGCGCGCCAGTCGAACCGCTGGGACACGCGCATCGGCGCCGCACTCGCCGACGCGATCACCTGCAACGCCGTGGTCAAGGCGTTCGGCGCCGAGGCGCGCGAGGATCGCCGGCTGAACCGGGTGCTGGCGCGCTGGAGCGGCCGCACTGCGCGCACCTGGGTGCGCGGTACCGACAGCGGCAACCTGCAGGCGCTGTGCCTGCTGCTGCTGCGCATCGTGGTGGTGGGAGCGGCACTGCTGCTGTGGCGCGCCGGGCAGGCGGGACCGGGCGACATCGCCTACGTGCTGACGCTGGTGTTCCTGGTGCAGGGCTACCTGCGCGACATCGGCCAGCAGGTCAGCCAGCTGCAGCGCTCGGTCAACGAGATGGAGGAGCTGGTGGCGCTGTTCGACCAGCCGCCGGGCGTGGCCGACCGTCCGGGTGCCGGCCCGATCGAGATCAGGCGCGGCGCGATACGCTTCGAGCGCGTCACCTTCCACTACGGCGTGCACGCGCGGCCGCTGTTCCAGGAGCTGTCGATCGACATCCCCGCCGGCAGCCGGGTGGCGCTGGTGGGACCGTCGGGCTCGGGCAAGACCACGCTGACCAAGCTGCTGCAGCGGCTCTACGACGTGCAGCAGGGGCGGATCCTGGTCGACGGCCAGGACGTGGCCGACGTGCGCCAGGAGAGCCTGCGCGCGCAGATCGCGATCGTGCCGCAGGAGCCGCTGCTGTTCCACCGCTCGCTGGCCGAGAACATCGCCTATGCCCGTCCCGCCGCCAGCGAGGCGGAGATCCGACGCGCGGCCGTGCAGGCCAACGCGGACGGCTTCATCACCCGCCTGCCGCAGGGTTATGCGACCCTGGTCGGCGAGCGCGGCGTCAAGCTCTCGGGCGGCGAGCGGCAGCGGGTGGCGATCGCGCGCGCCTTCCTGGCCGACAGCCGGGTGCTGATCCTCGACGAGGCGACCTCGAGCCTGGACTCCGAGTCCGAGGCGCTGGTGCAGGAGGCGATGCAGCGGCTGATGCTGGGACGCACCGTGATCGTGATCGCGCACCGGCTCTCGACCGTGGTCGCACTCGACCGCATCCTGGTGTTCTCGCACGGCAGCCTAGTCGAGGATGGCGGCCACGCGGCGCTGCTGACCCATCCGGACGGGCTGTACCGGCGCCTGTTCGAGCGCCAGGCGCTGGGGCTGGCGGCGGAGTAGGGCCAGCCCTCAGGCCTCCGCGACCACGCGAGCCTCCCCAGCCAGTGCGCTGCCGAGGGCGGCGAGGACGATGCAGCCGATCGCGAGCCAGTGCGCCGGCGACAGCCGCTCGCCGAGCAGCAGCAGCCCCGACAGCGCGGCCGCGGCCGGATCGAGGCTCATCAGGATGCCGAAGGAGCGCGTGCTGACCCGTCGCATCGCCGCCATCTCCAGCGAGTACGGCAGGGCGCTGCACAGCACCGCGACCAGCAGCGACTGCAGCAGCTGCCAAGGTTGGGCGGCCTCCGGCAGCATCGCCGGCAGGCAGAGCGGCACCACGGCGAGGCTCGCGATGGCCATGCCGAACGCGGTGGCGCCGCCGCCCCGGACGCGCTGGCCGACGCGGCGGCCGAACACGATGTAGCCGGCCCAGCATACCCCGGCCGCGAGTGCGAGAGCGGCACCGAGCGGATCGACAGCCGACACCGCTTCGGTCGGGCGCAGCAGCAGCGTCAGCCCGGCCAGCACCAGCGCCGCCCAGAGCAGGTCGAGGGGCCGCCGCGAGCCGAGGAAGGCGAGGGCGAGCGGACCGGTGAACTCGACCGAGACCGCGGCTCCCAGCGTCATCCGTGACAGGGCCAGGTAGAACAGCAGGTTCATCAGCCCCAGCGACAGGCCGTACGGCAGCAGGGCGCGCAGCCCGGCGCGGTCGGGCAGCCGGCGCCAGGGCCGCCACATCGCCCACAGCACGATCGTCGACAGCGCGATGCGCAGGCCCACCGTCCCGGTGGGCCCGAACAGCGGGAACAGGGACTTCGCCAGCGAGGCACCGAGCTGATACGAGGCGACGCTGCCGAGCAGCATCGGCAGGGCGAGGGAGACGCGCCTAGTCGTCGCGCGGCGCTCCCGGCCTGGCGAAGGGCGCGAACGAGATCGCCAGGATCGCGTAGGTCGCCTGCTTGAAGCCGACCTCCTGGCGCGGCAGCTCGGACAGCTCGACCCACCTCCAGGCGTCGAACTCGGGGTGCGGATCCAGGTCCAGCCTGATGTCGTCGTCGCTGCCGGTGAAGCGCAGCGCGAACCAGCGCTGTCGCTGGCCGCGATAGCGGCCGCCGAGCGCGCGTCCCAGCAGGTGCGGCGGCAGGTCGTAGGACAGCCAGTCCGGATGCTCGCCGACGATCTCCGCCCGGTCGGTGCCGACCTCCTCGCGCAGCTCGCGCAGCACCGCGGTACGCGGATCCTCTCCGTCGTCGATGCCCCCCTGCGGCAGCTGCCAGATGCCCGGCCGGCCCTCCGCGTTCGGCAGGTCGGCGCGACGGGGGGAACCCCCCCCCCCCGACGCGGGGGAAAACGGCCCCCCCCCCGAGGGGGGCGAAAGCCAGGAGGC
>CAXTOE010000114.1:7395-7945 GCA_964245685.1 uncultured Acetobacteraceae bacterium
GGCGTCCGCTCCGGCTCGCGTGCCAGGCTGCTGACCGGCACCAGCACCAGCCCGTCGCGGTTGAACAGGGCAGCCCCCACGTTGGGGCGATACGGCAGGTCGCCGAAGTCGGTGCGTGTCATCGCGTGCTTCCTGGCGGGGCTTGCGTCGCAGGTCCGGTGGGCGTCCGCTCCGGCTCGCGTGCCAGGCTGCTGACCGGCACCAGCACCAGCCCGCGTGCCGGCAGGTCGCGTGCCCACTCCGCCAGGTGGCGGACGGTCACCGGGAACACCGGCCCGACGACGGCGACGGCGCTGCCCTTGCTGTTGGCGAGCCGCTCGAGGTCGGCGAGCTGCGCATCGAGCCGGGCGGCGTCCGCCTCCGTGTCGAGACGCAGGTCCGCATGCACCGCGGCGATCCCCGCCGGCACCGGCTGGTCGGGCAGGGCGTCGAGGTAGAACAGGCCGCGCCCGGCGAGCTCGCGTGCGACCTGCGCGAACGGCAGCGAGGTGGCGAAGCGCTCGCCATCCAGTCCGGCCGACGCATCGGTGACGCCGGCATAGCCCTGGAT
>CAXTOE010000115.1:0-7936 GCA_964245685.1 uncultured Acetobacteraceae bacterium
TACTCCATGATCTCGACCACCGGACGGCCGTAGCCGCGCAGCAGGCGGGCGGTGCGCTCGGCGTGACGCAGCCCGGCCACGATCAGGCCCGGCGGGGACCAGCCGAGCAGGGTGGAGACCAGCTCCGCCTCGCGGTCGAGGTCGTACTGCGTGTTGCCGAGCAGCAGCTGGTAGCGCTCGGCCTCCAGCACCTCCTGGATGCCCTGTATCACCTCGATGAACACCGCGTTGGCGAGTGAGGGCACGATCACCGGCACGATCCGGCTGTCGGCGGAGGCGAGCGCGCCGGCGAAGCGATTGGGAACGTAGCCGAGCTCCGCGACCGCGACGCCGATCTGCTGGCGCAGCGCCGCCGAGACGCTGTGCGGCGCGTTCAGCGCCCGCGAGACCGTGATCGGCGAGACACCCGCCCGCTCGGCCACGTGCTTCAGCGTCACAGCCCCGTCCGCGCGCCTGCGTCCGCCGGTCCGCGCGACTGGGTTGATCGTGCTCATGCGCCGCCGAGATTAATCCATGATCCATGGTTGCGCTACCAAGAGATGCGGACTAATGATTGCGCTACCATCGTCTACTCGATGGCAGGGGCAGCCCGTGCCGCCGCGCATCGACGAGCGGGGCATCGAGAAGCGCGCCTCGTCCAGGGAACCTGTCCAGGAGACGGCATGATGTCGCTCGCCGCCGCCGAGACGCCCGACGCCGCCCCACAGGGTCGCTACGGCGCACTCGGCATCACCAAGAACTACGCCAGCGTCGCGGTGCTGCGCGGCGTCAGCCTGACCCTGCAGCCGGGCCGGGTGCACACGATGATGGGCGAGAACGGCGCGGGCAAATCCACCCTGTTCAAGATCCTGTCCGGGATCGTGCGGCCGACCGCGGGACAGCTGACCCTGGACGGCAGGACGCTGACCCTGCACAGCCCGCAGGAGGCGCACGCGCACGGCATCTACCTGGTGCCGCAGGAGCCGGCGCTGATGCCCGAGCTTAGCGTCGCCGAGACCATGTTCGTGGGCCAGCTGCCCACCGCGGGCCGGCTGCCGCGTCGCATCGACTGGGCGGCGGTGAGGGGCCAGGCGCGCGAGGCGCTCAGCTCGCTCGGCCTCGACATCGATGTCGACCAGCAGGCGCGCCACCTCTCGATCGCCCAGCAGCAGCAGGTGGAGTGCGCCAAGGCGCTGCTGCGCGGCTGCCGCGTCATCCTGTTCGACGAGCCGACCTCGCCGCTGACCACGCACGAGGTCGAGCACCTGTTCGGCATCATGCGTCGCCTGCGCGACGACGGCTGCACGCTCGGCTTCATCAGCCACCGCATGGACGAGGTGCTCGACATCAGCGACGAGATCAGCGTGCTGCGCGACGGCGTGCTGGTCGACCAGACCGAGCGCGCCAGCTTCGACCGGGTGCGGCTGATGTCGCAGATGGTCGGGCGCGAGATGCGCGTGATCCCCCGGCGCAGCTGGTCGTCGGTCACGAACGTGCCGGCGCTGCGCGTCGAGGGACTGAGCCACGAGCCGCGCTTCCGCGATGTCGGCTTCACCCTGCACCAGGGCGAGATCCTGGGGCTGGCGGGGCTGGTCGGCGCCGGCCGCACCGAGATCGCCGAGACCATCTTCGGCCTGCGCGCGCGGCACGCCGGCCGCGTCCAGCTGGGCGGCCAAGACATCTCCGGCTGGTCCACGCACGCGATCATCCGGCGCGGCCTGGTCTACGCGCCCGAGGACCGCGCGCGTCACGGCGCGGTGCTGCCGATGAGCATCACCGAGAACCTGACCTCGGGCCTGCTCGACCGCGTGCGCCAGCGCCTCGGGCTGATCGACCGCGCGCACGAGGACGGCATCGGCAGCGCCACCGTCGCGCAGTACCGGGTGCGCTGCGCCGGCATCGACCAGAAGCTGGCCCGGCTCTCCGGCGGCAACCAGCAGAAGGTCGTGTTCGGCAAGTGGATGGGGCTGTCGCCGAAGGTCGCGATCCTCGACGAGCCGACCCGCGGCGTCGATGTCGGCGCCAAGGACGAGATCTACGAGCTGATCGAGGGCCTCGCCCGAGAGGGGATGGCGATCCTGGTGATCTCGTCGGAGATGGAGGAGCTGGTCCGGCTCTGCGACCGTATCCTGTCTGTCTACGAGGGACGCATCGTCGCGGAGCTGAGCGGCGAGCAAATCACGCCGGACCAGGTGGGCCATTCTTACCTGAGCCATGCCGGCCATCCCGGGCGGGCCGCGTGATGCAGATCACCGCGCTGCCGCGGGTCGCCGACGCCGAGGCGTCGCCGCGCACGTCCCGGTTCCGCGGCACGACGGGCGCCGGCCGGCGCGAGATCACGCTGCTGCTCGCCACCGTCGCCACGGTCCTGGTCGTCAGCCTGGTGCGGCACGGCTTCATCTCGGTGCAGAACCTGCGCTTCATGCTGCAGGGCTCGGTGGTGCTGTCGCTGCTCGCACTCGGCCAGACGCTGGTGATCGCGACGCGCGGCATCGACCTGTCGGTGGCGCCGGTGCTCGGCCTGACCGCGATGGTGACCGGCCTGCTGGCCCAAGGCGGCGGCCTGCCGCTCCCCGCCGCGTTCGCCATCGCCCTGGTGATCGGCCTGGTGCTGGGCACCGTCAACGGCCTGCTGGTGGCGCGCCTGACCATCCCGCCGATCATCACCACGCTCGGCACCTACAGCCTGTATAGCGGCCTGATCTTCGTGATCTCGAACGGCACCCAGGTGGACTCCGTGCCGCATGCCTACGCCGTGCTCGGCAACGGGCTGCTGGCCGGGATCCTGCCGATCCCGGTGCTGGTGCTGGCGGTGGTGCTGCTGCTCACCTGGTTCATGCTCGGCCATACCCGCTTCGGCCGCGCCCTGCTCGCGGTCGGCAACAACAGCAACGCCGCCTACAATGCCGGCATCGCGGTCACCTCGACGCAGGTGCGCGCCTACGCGCTCTCCGGCGTGCTGGCCGCACTCTCGGGGCTGATGTTCCTCTGCTACACCGGCTCGGCCACCGTCACCACCGGCACCGGCGACCACATGGAGCTGCAGTCGATCGCCGTCGCGCTGATCGGCGGCACCGCGATCGCCGGCGGCCGTGCCTCGATGGTCGGCACCGTGCTCGGCAGCCTGTTCCTCAGCGTCGTGCTGACCGCGCTGGTGTTCGTGCACGTGCCGCCGATCTGGTACTCGGCCGGCGAGGGGCTGATGATCCTGATCGCGGTGGCGGCCGGCCGACGCCGCGGCCCAGCGGGAGGCGCCTGACATGGACGGACCGCCGGACGCGCGCAACGACGTCACCGTTACCCGCGAGCGCCGCTCCCGGCTGCCGCTGGACGGCTGGGAGCGCTCGCTGATCGCCCTGCTGGTGCTGCTGGTCGCCGCGCTGATCGCGGCCGTGCCCGGCTTCTACTCCGGCTTCGGCAGCTTCCTGGCGCTGAGCGAGAACTTCCTGCCGTTCGGGCTCGTTGCACTCGGGCTCTCGACCGTGATCCTGACCGGCGGGATCGACCTCTCGGTCGGCGCCACCGCCGGCCTGTCCGCGATCGTGATGGCGGAGCTCTGGAGCGGGCTGCACCTCTCGATCTGGATCGCGGCCGGGATCGGCGTGCTCGCGGGTGCCGCGCTCGGCGCGGTGAACGGCCTGATCATCACCCGGCTGCGGGTGGAGCCGCTGATCGCCACCCTGGCCACCAGCTTCATCTACGGCAGCCTCGCGGTCGCACTGGCCGGCGACACGCCGCCCTCGGGCTTTCCCGACGGCTTCACCCGCCTCGGGACCGGCGCCATCGCCGACCTGCTGCCGTACCAGATCGTGCTGTTCGGCCTGCTCAGCCTGCTGTTCGGCCTCCTGATGTCGCGCAGCAAGTTCGGCCGCAAGATCGTCATGATCGGCTACAACCCGGACGCCGCGCGCTGGTCCGGCGTGCGGGTGGACCGCATCCTGGTCGCCGCCTACGTGCTGTCCGGCGGCATGGCGGCACTCGCCGGGATCGTGCTCGCCGCGTACTACAGCGCGGTGCGCGCCGACATGGGCGACGTGCTGTTGCTCACCACCATCACCATCGTCGTGCTCGGCGGCGTCAGCATCTTCGGCGGCGAAGGCAGCATCGTGGGGGTGGTGATCGCGGTCCTGGTGCTGGGCTTCCTGCGTCAGGGCATGCTGATCGCGGGCTTCTCCGACATGCTGACCACGATGCTGACCGGCGCCATCCTGCTCGGCGCCATCGCCATCAAGAACATGCTCGGCGGCGGCGGATTGGCGCCGCTGCTGCGCCGGCTGCGTCTTCGCAAGAACGACGCCGCCGCAACCATGAACTGAAGGGATCGGAACATGACCAGATCGAACAACGCGACCCGCGCCGGGCTCGCCACCGCGGCCCTGTTGCTCGGCCTCGCGCCGGCGCGCGCGGCGGACATCGACACGGCGAAGACGATCAAGGTGGCGATGGTGCCGAAGCTCGTTGGACTGTCGGTGTTCAAGGCCAACCAGCAGGGTGCGGAACAGGCCGCGAAGACGCTGAACATCAACTTCCTCTATACCGGCCCGGTAACCGCCTCGGCGCAGGGGCAGGTCGACGTGTTCAACAGCCTGATCGCGCGCCGCTTCACCGTGATCACCACCACCTCGAACAACCCGACCCAGCTGGCGCCGGCGCTGCGCCGCGCGCGCAAGCAGGGCATCAAGGTGGTCTCCTACGACAGCGACGTGGCCGCCGACGCGCGCGACTTCTTCATCCAGAACACCAACTACGCCGCACACGGCAAGGCGCTGGTCGACGCCGTCGCCAAGTACACCGGCCCCGACGCGCAGGTCGCGATCCTGTCCTCGACGCCGGACGCCACCATCCAGAACGAGTGGATCCACGCGCTGACGGCCTACATGGCCAGCGCGTATCCCAAGATGAAGATCGTCACCACCCAGTACGGCCAGTCGAGCCCGTCACAGTCGCTGACCGCCGGGCTGAACATCCTGCAGGCCAACCCGGGCGTCAAAGGGATCATCGCACCCGACGGTGCGGCGGAAGTGGGTGCGGCGGCCGCGGTCGAGAAGCTCGGCATGACCGGCAAGGTGTTCGTCACCGGCTGCAGCGATCCGGACTCGATCCGTCAGTACGTGAAGTCCGGCATCATCCGCGAGAGCCCGCTTTGGGACGAGGTCAAGGAGGGCATGCTGGTGATGTATGTCGCGCGCTTAGCCGCGAACAACGCGATCCAGCCGAACGGCAGCTTCACCGCCGGCGACCTCGGCAGCTTCACCGCCAAGGACCGCGTGATCGTGTTCAGCCAGCCGCTGGTGTTCGACAAGAACAACATCGACAACTACCACTTCTGAGGAAGCCATTCGCATGAAGCAGATCCTGTTCACGGGCGGCAGCGGCAAGGCCGGACGTCATGTCGTGCAGTACCTGGTCGATCAGGGCTACCACGTGCTCAACATCGACACCAAGCCGCTCGACCATCCCCGCGTGCGCACGCTGATCACCGACATCACCGATGCCGGGCAGCTGTTCAACGCCTTCTCTTCCTATACCGGGCTGCACGAGTTCGACCCCGACCTGCGTCCGCCGAAGATCGACGCGGTGGTGCATTTCGCCGCCATTCCGCGCGTCATGATCGTGCCGGACAACGAGGTCTACCGCATCAACGTGATGGGCACCTACAACGTGCTCGACGCCGCGACCAAGCTCGGTATTCCGAAGGTGATCATCGCCTCGAGCGAGACCACCTACGGCATCGTGTTCGCCAACACGCCGCGCGAGCCGGAGTATTTCCCGCTCGACGAGGCGTATCCGGTCGACCCGATGGACAGCTACGCGATCTCCAAGATCTGCAACGAGCGCACCGCACGCGGCTTCCAGCTTCGCAGCGGTGCGGACATCTACGCGCTGCGCATCGGCAACGTTGTCGAGCCGAGCGAGTACGAGCTGTTCCCGGGCTGGTTCGCCAAGCCCGACTTCCGCAAGAAGATCGCCTGGAGCTACATCGACGCGCGCGACCTGGGCGAGATCGTGCGCCTCGGCATCGAGACCGACGGGCTCGGCTTCCAGGTGTTCAACGCCGCCAACGACTCCACCTCGTCGGACCTGCCGACGGCGGAGCTGCTGCGCCGCTACTACCCCAACGTGCCGGTGCGCGGCACGCTCGGCGAGCGCGAGGGGCTGCTCTCCAACCGCAAGGTGCGCGAGATGCTCGGCTTCAAGGAGAAGCACGACTGGCGCCAGTACGTGCCGGCGCGCTGAACCCCCGGGGAGCGGCGACGCCGCTCCCGCCCCTCATCGATCCTCGTCATGGGCGGCCTGATCATGTCTCGGCAGTTCCACTCCGAAACGGGCGACCAGGTCGTCGACCTGCGCCTGCGTCAGCGCCCGCGGGTTGAGACCGCGCAGCATCAGGTAGAGCCGCGCCGTCTCCTCCAGCTCCTCGGTGGCGTACATCGCGGCGTCCAGCGTGGCGCCGGCCACCACGGGACCGTGATTGGCCAGCAGCACCGCGGCGTAGCGCCCGGCGAGGCCGCGGATCGCGCCGGCGACGGCGGGATCGCCCGGTCGGTAGTACGGCACCAGCGCCGTGGCGCCGACCCGCATCACGTAGTAGGCGGTGAGCGGCGGCAGCACGTCGGCGGGATCGATCTCGGGCAGCATCGAGACCGCCACCGAATGCACCGAGTGCAGGTGCACCACCGCTCCCGCCTGCCGGGTCTCGTAGCTGGGGGCATCGCCGGACAGCAGCCGTCCCTGCGGGTCCAGCCGCGACAGCCGGGCCGGATCGAGGAAGCCGAGCGAGGCGTTGGTCGGTGTCATCAGCCAGCCGCCATCCTCCAGACGCACGCTGACGTTGCCGGACGAGCCGGCGGTCAGGCCGCGCTCGAACAGCGAGCGCGAGAACATGCAGATCTGGTCACGCAACCTGGTCTCATTCATCACGCACCGCTCCCGCGAATCCATATCACCGATCCATGGCATGATCGCCCGGCTCGAAACAGCCCACGGAGGAGAGCAGCATGACGCAGCCTGGTGGGACGAAGCCTGGCGAGGGTGCGCCGCGCGGACGACGCGCGGCGGTGATCGGGCTCGGCTCGATGGGGCTCGGCATGGCGCAGTCGCTGCTGCGTGCCGGCTTCGAGGTCTCGGGCTACGACGTCTCGGGCGCTGCCGCCGAACGTCTGGCGGAATGCGGCGGTCGCGTCGCCGCCACGCCGGCGGACGCGGCGGAGGGCGCGGAGGCAGTGGTCGCGGGCGTGGTCAACGGCGCGCAGGGATGCGCCGAGACCATGCCGGAGGGGGCCGTGTTCATCTCCTCGGCGACGATGGCGCCCGACATGGCGCGCGGGCTGGCCGCGAGGCTGGAAGCCGGCGGGCGGCTCTATCTCGACGCGCCGATGAGCGGGGGTGCCGCGCGCGCCGCCGACGGCAGCCTGACGATGCTGGCCTCGGGCAGTGCGGCCGCGTTCGCACGCGCCCGTCCCGCACTCGATGCGATGACCGGCACGCTCTACGAACTCGGCGACGCGGCCGGCCTGGGTGCCGCCTTCAAGATCGTCAACCAGCTGCTGGCCGGCGTGCACATCGCCGCCGCCTGCGAGGCGATCGCATTCGCCCAGAAGCAGGGCCTCGATCTCACGCGCGTCTACGAGGTGATCACCAAGTCCGCCGGCAATTCCTGGATGTTCGAGAACCGCATCCCGCACGTGCTCGACGGCGACTACGCGCCGAAGAGTGCGATCAACATCTTCACCAAGGATCTCGGCATCGTCCTGGACATGGCGCGGGAGGCGCAGTTCCCGGTGCCGATCGCCGGGGCGGCGCTGCAGATGTACCTGATGACCGCCGCCGCCGGCATGGGCAGGGACGACGACGCCTCCGTCGCCCGCCTCTACGCCCAAGTCGCCGGCCTGACGTTGCCGAACACTGCCCCCTGATCGGGGTCTGGGGCCGCCGGCCCCAGCGGGTCCAGGGCAGC
>CAXTOE010000116.1:0-7924 GCA_964245685.1 uncultured Acetobacteraceae bacterium
GCGATGGCCTGCGCCTACGCGGCCGCCCTGGCCGCCCTGTCCTGGCCGATCGCCTGGATCCTCAAGCTCCCCGAACTGCAGCCCATCCTGCTGGCCCTCGCGCCGGTCTTCGTCCTCACCGCGCTCGGCGCGATCCACGGCCAGTGGCGCCCGGTCGCCGGCCGGTTCAAGGACTTCATCGCGTCGCCCAAGAACAACCTCTACCGTTCGCTGCACACCACGGTGACCACGAACGCGATGACCCTGGCCGCACCGTCGTGCGGGTGGGCGAGCAGCACCGCGAACCCGGCCAGCAGCGGCAGGTAGGCGATCGTCAGCGCCGATGCGGCGACGTCGCGGGTGATCGGACCGGCGGTGTCCTGGGTCGTCGAGATCGGCACCACGTGGGTGCGCGACACCAGCCCGACGGTCGGCTTCAGCCCGACCAGTCCGGTCATGCCGGCCGGGCAGGTGATCGAGCCGTCGGTCTCGGTGCCGATCGCCGCCGGCGCCAGCGAGGCCGCCACCGCGGCGGCGCTGCCCGACGACGAACCGCAGGGCGAGCGGTCGAGCACGAACGGGTTGCGGGTCAGGCCGCCGGCGCCGCTCCAGCCGCTGATCGAGTCCGAGGCGCGCATGTTCGCCCACTCGGAGAGGTTGGTCTTGCCCAGGATCAGGGCGCCCGCCGCGCGCAGCCGCGCCACCAGCGGCGCGTCACGGCCGGCGTGGTTCTCCGCCAGCGCCAGCGAACCGGCGGTGGTCGGCGTCGCGTCCGCGGTCTCGATGTTGTCCTTGACCAGGATCGGGATGCCTTCCAGCGGCCGTACCGCCTCGCCGCTGCGCCGCCTGCGGTCGCTGCGCGCGGCTTCCGCCTCCGCGTCGGGGTTGAGGGCGATGACCGCGTGCAGCGCAGGACCCGCGCGATCCATCGCCGCGATGCGGGCCCGGTAGGCCCGCACCAGTTCGACCGCCCCGACCCGTCCGGCCTGCAGGTCGTGCGACAGCGACGCGATGGTGCGTCCCTCGACATCGTAACGGGCGTCGGGCATCGGGGCGGCTCCCATGAGGCTCAGGCTGGCCAGGCTTAGGCAAGGCACCAGGAACAGGAAGCGCCGCGGCCGTCTCGTGCGCATGTCGCGTCCCCTCCGCCGTCGCGTCGTCGACCCGGGGGCCGTGCGGCCGCATCTGCCGTGCGTCGCGGCACGTCGTCAAGCGCGAGCGAACGCGACGGCCGGCCGCGCACGGCATGGTAAGTGCACCGGTCCGTCGCCATCTGCGAGGATCAGTATCGCCCTCCGCGCAGGACCAGAGCCGCTCGTGAACAACGACAGCACGCCGTCGCCTTGGATCGACCAGTTCCGCCGCATGCCGCCGCCGGGCCGCAGGCTGCCCAGCTGGTCGTTGCTGGCCGCCCTCGCCGCCCTCGCCGCCTGCTGGCTGATCTTCAACGCCTTCTACACGGTTGAGCCGACGGAGCTGGCCTTCACCCGAACCTTCGGGCGGGTCAATCAGGCCGCGGCCGATCCGGTCGGGCCCGGCGTGCACCTGAAGCTGCCGTTCGTGACCGACGTGGACCGTCTCCAGGTCAGCGTCGACACGGTCAGCCCGCCGCAGGACCTGCGGGTGCTCAGCCATGACGGCCAGGTGATCACGCTCGGCGTTTCGGTGACCCGGCGCATCCCGCGCGACGCCGTCTACAACCTGCTTTACAACACTGGTACCGTCGGCAACGTCGACATCGACCGCAACGTGTTCGCGATCCTGGCCGACCGCACCATGACCATCTTCGGGCGCGAGGACGTGCTGACCATCGCCAGCGAGCGCGAGCGCGTCATCGGGCTGATGAAGACGGTGATCGCGCGCGACCTGCGCCGCCTGTTCGGGGTCGAGCTGATCGACCTGCAGATCACCGGCTTCCGCTTCAGCCCGGAATACGAGCGCGCCGTCAACGAGAACACGCTGGCCAAGACCAACGCCTACCGGGCGCAGCAGATCCTCAAGCAGAAGCAGATCGAGGCGCAGCAGGCGGCGGCCGAAGCCCGCGGCTTCGCCGACGCCGCGATCGAGAAGGCGCGCGGCCAGAGCCAGAGCACGCTGCTGAACGCGGCGGCGGATGCGCGCGCCACCGAGATCCAGGCCGGGGCGGACGCGAACGCGATCAAGCTGCGCGTCGAGGCGGCGGGGGGTGCGGACGGCTACACCAAGGTCATGGCCGCCGAGACGCTGAAGCGCTGGAACGGGCAGGCGCCGCAGACCGTGCTCGGCGGATCCTCGTCGCCGTTGCCGTTCCTGCAGCTCAACCGCTAGAGCAGCTTCATCCGCTGCCGATCCGGGGGAGGCGCTCGATGGGCGACATGGTGATCGTGGCCTATCGCCCGAAACCCGGGCGGGAGCAGGACCTGCTGGCGCTGACGCAGCGACACGTGCCTCTGCTCCGCCGCCTCGGCCTCGCGACCGGCCGTCCCGCCGCCGCGATGCGCGGCGAGGACGGCGTGATCCTCGAGCTGTTCGAGTGGGCGGAGGGCGCGATGGCAGCCGCGCATCAGCATCCGGACGTGCTGGCGCTGTGGCAGCAATTCGCGGCCGCGTGCGACTACGTGCCGCTGCGCACGCTGCCGGAAGCCGCCACGCTGTTCGCCCGCTTCGAGCCACTAGACCTCTAGCGGACCAAGCCGCTGCGCGTCGATCGCCTGAACCCGAGGGGCCTGGGGCCTCGGGCCCCAGCGGGTCCAGGGCAGAGCCCTGGCCTGCCGCTCGCGACCATCCAGGCCTTCCTGCTGCGCGCGGTTCTGGTCCTGCTGCGCCGCCTAGGTCCGGTGCAGGCCTCGAACGTCGTCGGTGCGCTCGCGCGCTGGATCGGCCCGTTGCTGCCGGTCTCGGGGGTGGCCCATGCCAACCTCGAGGCGGCGATGCCCAACCTGGACCGAGCCGCGCGCCGCCGGATCGTCAGGGGCGTGTGGGATAACCTGGGTCGCACCGTGGGCGAGCTGCCGCATCTCGGTGCGCTGCGCGAGAACACGCCGAGCGGCCCCGGCTGGGAGGTCGCCGGCGCGGAGATCCTGCGCGAGGCCAAGCGCGCCGGCGGCCCGGTGATCTTCGTCTCCGGCCATATCGGCAACTGGGAGGTGCTGCCGCCGGCGGTGGCGCGCTACGGCCTGCCGTTCGCCAGCCTGTATCGTGCGGCCGCCAGCCCGTCGGTCGACGCGGCGATCCTCGGCCTGCGCCGCCGGGCGCTGGGCGCGGACGTGCCGATGTTCGCCAAGGGCGCCGCGGGAGCGCGTGGCGCGCTCAGGCACCTGTCGAGCGGCGGCCATCTCGGCATGCTGATGGACCAGAAGATGAACGACGGGATCGCCGCCCGCTTCTTCGGCCGCACCGCGATGACGGCGCCCGCACTCGCCTCGCTGGCGCTGCGCTACCGCTGCCGGGTGGTGCCGGGCTACGTGCAGCGCCTCGGACCGGCGCGCTTCCGGGTGGTGGTGGAGCCGCCGCTGGCGCTGCCGGACAGCGGCGACGCGCAGGCGGACGTGCTGGCGCTCACCCAGGCGGTTAACGACGTCATGGAGCGCTGGATCGCGGCGAGGCCCGAGAGCTGGCTATGGCTGCACCGACGCTGGCACAGGGCGTAGCGCTCCGGCGCCATGGCTTCAGCTGTCGCCGCCCGGCGGCAGCGACCAGTGCGCGTCGCAGCGCGCCTCGTAGAGCGCCAGGTCCCCGACCTCCAGCCGCCGCCCGGTCTCGCGCTTCTTCGCCGTCCAGGCGGCGGGCGCGCCGCCGACATGGCAGCGCGCGCGCAGCCCGGCCCCTTCGTCGGCCCCGGCGCGTAGGCGCGCGGTGCCCTCGCACGGCTGCCGCCGGTAGTCGGTGTCCAGGCCGCCGACCGCCACCGCCGCACCGCCGCGCACCGCGCCGAGCACGTCCGCGACCACGTCGCCGCGATGGTGCGGCGCGGTTATGAACCGCGCCTCGTCCAGCAGCAGCGCCGGATGCTCGCGGCTGCGCAGCGTCCCGTCGCCGCGGCCGTCGAAGGCCGGGACCAGTATCAGGGTCTCGCCGGGCCGACGCCCTGCGCGCGCGATCAGCGCCGCGCTCTTGCCGGCGAACATCGGGCCGGTGATCATCGTCAGGCTGCCGTGGCGGTGGACCATGCGCGGCGCGGCCCCCTCGCTCTCGTTGCGGAGCTGCATTGATAGCAGGCGGCGGGCTCCCTTGACCACGCCCCCTCGCAGGCCGGACAAGTCCTGCCATGCAGCGCATCTTCTCCGGCATCCAGCCGACCGGCATCCCGCACCTGGGCAACTATCTCGGCGCCATACGCAACTGGGTGGCGCTGCAGCAGGACCATGAGTGCCTGTTCTGCCTGGTCGACCTGCACGCGATCACGGTGTGGCAGGATCCGGCGGTGCTGCGACAGCAGACCCGCGCGCAGCAGGCGGTGCTGCTGGCCGCCGGGATCGATCCGGTGCGCCACGTCCTGTTCAACCAGTCGGCGGTGAGCGCGCACGCGCGGCTGGCCTGGATCTTCAACTGCGTCGCGCGCCTCGGCTGGCTCAACCGCATGACCCAGTTCAAGGACAAGGCCGGCCGCGACCGCGAGGCCTCGTCGGCGGGGCTCTACGTGTATCCGAACCTGATGGCCGCCGACATCCTGACCTACCACGCGACGCGGGTGCCGGTGGGTGACGACCAGCGCCAGCACCTGGAGCTCGCCAACGACATCGCCCAGAAGTTCAACCACGATTACGGCGTCGCGTTCTTCCCGTCGATCGAGGCGCTGATCCCGCCGGGGGCCGCGCGCGTGATGAGCCTGCGCGACGGCAGCAGGAAGATGTCGAAGTCCGATCCCTCGGAGCAGAGCCGGATCTCGCTCACCGACGACGCCGACGCCATCGCGCAGAAGATCCGCCGCGCCAGGACCGACTCGCCACCGCTGCCCGGCGAACTCGAGGGTCTCGAGGGACGCCCGGAGGCGCGCAACCTGGTGCAGATCTACGGCGCCCTGGCCGGCCTGACGCCGGAGCAGGTGCTGGCCCGTCACGGCGGCAGCGGCTTCGGCGTCTTCAAGGAGGCGCTGAGCGAGATCGTCACCGAGGCGGTCGCGCCGATCGCACGCGAGACCGCCCGGCTGCTGGCCGATCCCGACCATCTCGACGGCGTGCTGCGCGAGGGTGCCGCGCGCGCGCAGGCGCTGGCCGAACCGATCGTGTCGGAGGCCGAGCGCATCGTAGGCTTCCTGAGATGAGTGCGGCGATGCGCCAGGCGCAGCACCGACTGCGGATCGAGACGCACGGCAAGGGCCTCACCGAGATCACCCGCGCAGTGGTCGATTGGGTGTCGCAGCAGGGCATCGAGACCGGGCTGCTCACCCTGTGGTGCCGCCACACCTCGGCCTCGCTGACGGTGCAGGAGAACGCGGACCCGACGGTGCGCGAGGACATCAGGCGCTTCTTCGAGCGCCTGGTGCCGGAGGACGTCGCGGGTCGTCCACCGGCGTACGCCCACGACGACGAGGGGGCGGACGACATGCCGGCGCACCTGCGCACCATGCTGACCGACACCCAGCTGAGCATCCCGGTATCCGAGGGGCGGCCAGTGCTTGGCACCTGGCAGGGGATCTACCTGTTCGAGCATCGCCGCCGCCCGCACCGGCGCGAGCTGGTGCTGCACCTGCTGGGCACCTGAGGCGGCGGCCGACGACGGGGGTGCCGCCAATCACGTCGGAGGCCGATCACGCATCGCCACCCGATCGTCGAAGGCGCGCCGTGCCGTCTCGATCGTGACGCGGTGGGCGCGCGCCCAGTTGCTGAGCGCCTCGACCGGCTGCCACAGCGACAGGCCGGTCTCCGTCAGGGCGTAGTCGACCCGCGGCGGGTTGCTTGGCGTGACGGTCCGGGTGACCAGGCCGTCGCGCTCCAGCCCGCGGAGGGTCAGGGTCAGCATGCGCTGCGAGATGCCGCCGATCATCCGCTTGATCTCGTTGAAGCGCCTCGGGCCGCCGCCGAGCAGCGCCACCACCAGCACGCTCCACTTGTCGCCGACGCGCATCAGGATCGCGTTCACCGCGCGGCACTCGTCGCTGGCATGATGCAGCACCGGTCCGGTCACAGCCGTGTGCCCTGGTTCCAAGCCTGTGCCTCCTTGTGACGCCACGTTCCGGTCATTCATACATACCTGGTCACAAACCGGAACCTGAGGGCACTCTCCATGAAGCTGCTGCACATCGATTCCAGCATCCTCGGCGACAACTCGGTCAGCCGCGCGATCTCGGCCGCCATCGTGTCGCGCCTGCGCCAGACCCATGACGGGCTGGAGGTGCGGCGCCGCGACCTCGCCGCGACGCCGGTCTCCCACCTCTCGGGCGCCTACCTCGCCGGGCAGGCCCCGGACGTGCAGCACGATCAGGCGATGCAGGAGGATCTCTCGCTCGGCGGCGCGGTGCTGGCGGAATTCCTGGACGCCGACATCGTCGTGATCGGGGTGCCGATGTACAACTTCACCGTCCCGAGCCAGCTGAAGGCCTGGGTCGACCGCATCCTGGTGGCCGGCAAGACGTTCCGCTACACCGCGACCGGCGCCGAGGGCCTGGCTGGCGGCAGGCGGGTGGTGCTGGCGCTGTCGCGCGGCGGCTTCTATGCCCCAGGCGCGCCGCACGCGGCGTTCGAGCATCAGGAATCCTACCTCCGGACGGTGTTCGGCTTCATCGGCCTGCCCGATATCGAGGTGATCCGCGCCGAGGGTGTGGCCACGGGCGCAGAGCAGCGACGGAAGGCGCTCGACGGGGCGCTGCAGCAGGCGGCAGGGCTCGAGGCGACCGTCGCGGCCTGAAGTAGGGCGGCCGCGGAGCGCTCGCCGGCGGGACGTCGATCAGCCGGTCGCGATGCGGCGGGCGCGCTACCACGGCGGCGCATGCGCGGCAGGTCGGCGTCCGCTCATCCGGAGGTCGCATCCGCTCTCGAGCGGCAATCGGCAGCTCGGGAAGGTCCGGTATGGCGTGGAACGCGAAGTGCCAGGTGCGCCACGCCGGCGCCGGCATGGTGGGCAGGGCGTCCGGCAAGGTGATGCCCGGGGCCACGCCAACCAGCTCCCCGGAAACCCGGCGAGCAGGACCAGCACGTCGCAGGACTCCGCACCGCCAACGACGTAGTGCAGCTGACGCCCTCGACGGTCCGGAAACGGTGATCGAAGCCGGCCAGTGCGGCGTCGGGCCGGGAGGCCGGCGCGGCCTCGATCAGCCTCGTGGCCGAACGGGGTCCGGCGACGGGATCGGCGGCGTCATCGTGCGTTCCTCCTATGCGGCTTCGTTCAGCGTGTTCCCGGCTGGGGCAAGGGTGCGGCTTCGGCTCCGGCGGTGGGAAGACGCTCGGTGAGGAAGCAGGCGAAGGCCAGCGCCGGCAGGGCCAGCCCCATCGCCATCGTGAGCGACCAGCCGCCTCGCGCGTAGCTCCAGCCGCCGACTGCCGAACAGATCGCGCCGCCGGCGAAGAAGGTCGCCATATAGAGGCCGTTGAGGCGGCTGCGCAGCTCGCCCGCCAGCGAGAAGATCGCGCGCTGCCCGAGTACCATGTTCGCGGTCACGCCGAAATCGAGCAGGATCGCCGCGACCACCAGGGCCGCGAGCGCCGCGCGCGATCCCGACATGCCGGTGCGGGCGAGCAGCAGCGAGGCCGCCACCACGAGGATGGCGAGGCCGGTCGCGGGCCTGCTCCAGCCGCGGTCGGCGGCGCGGCCTGCGATCGGAGCGGCGACGGCACCGGCGACGCCGGCGAGGGCGAACAGGGCGATGCCGTTCTGCGACAGGCCGAAGCGGTCGGCCAGCAGCAGCGGCACCGTGGTCCAGAACAGGCTGAACGCGCCGAACTGGCACGCCTGGTAGAGCGCGCGTCGCTGCAGGATCGGCGTGTGCCGGGCGAGCCGGCCCATCGATGCCAGCAGGGCAACGTAGCCG